>QQUD01000646.1 GCA_008501785.1 Chloroflexota bacterium | reverse complement strand
CTTCAAACTGTTTGAAATTCTCAATGAACATATCAACCAATTTGGAAGCCTGCGCGTCATATGCTTCGCCATCTTCCCAGGTATCACGCGGATTCAAAACCGCAGAAGGTACGCCATCAATTTCCTTCGGAACAGCCAGGTTGAAGAAAGGTTCGGTGAATGTTTCTACATCATCCAGTTCGCCATTCAGAATAGCGGTTACCATGCGACGCGTATAAGCTAATTTCATACGGCTGCCCACGCCAGCAGGACCACCAGTCCAACCAGTATTAATCAACCATACTTTCGAATCATGCTCATCAACCTTGCCACCAAGCAAATCAGCGTAGCGGCCTGGATGCATCGGCATAAACGGTGCCCCAAAACATGCGCTAAATTCAGGTTTTGGTTCAGTCACACCACGTTCTGTACCGGCAACTTTCGCGGTGTAGCCACTGAGGAAGTGGTACATAGCCTGTTCTTTGGTCAGCTTGCTAATTGGAGGCAATACACCAAATGCATCTGCTGTCAGGAAAAGAACATTTTTCGGATGCCCACCCACACCATCGCGCGTGGCATTCGGGATATGCGAAATTGGATAGCTGGCTCGCGTGTTTTGCGTAAAAGTTGAATCATCTAAATCGATATGACGATCATCTGTGTAAACAACAACATTTTCCAACAGAGTGCCAAAACGCCGGGTTGTGGCGTAGATTTCCGGTTCCCCTTCTGGATCAAGGCGAATCACTTTAGCGTAACAGCCACCTTCAAAATTGAAGATTCCTTTGTCGCTCCACCCGTGTTCGTCGTCGCCAATCAAGGTCCGATTGGTATCATTGCTCAATGTGGTTTTGCCTGTACCGCTTAAACCAAAGAATAGAGCCGCATCGTCTGGTGTTTCGCCATAATTTGCACTACAGTGCATGGCCATCACACCGCGTTTTGGCAGGTAGTAATTCATGGCGGTGAAAATACTCTTCTTCATTTCACCAGCATATTCGGTACCACCAATCAAAACCAGTTTTTTAGCGAAATCTACCAAGATAAAGGTCTGGCTGTTGGTGCCATCAACTTCAGGATCAGCATGGAAACGAGGCATATCAATCACAGTGAAATTGGGCACATGATTGCGCAATTTGTATTCATCAAATTCACGTATAAACATATTGCGCGCAAATAAATTGTGCCATGCATATTCGTTAATAACACGAACCGGCATCCGATAATCTTCGTCTGCTCCTGCGTACCCATCAAACACAAAGATGTCACGATTTTGCATATAGGTAATCATCTTGCTGTGAATGCCATCAAACTGATCTTGTGAAATGGAACGATTGACCTCACCCCACCAAATATCCTTTTCGCTAGAAGGCTCTTTGACGGTGAATTTGTCGTTAGGGGAACGACCTGTGTGGTCACCGGTGTGGACAACAATCGGTCCCAGATGAGACAGCAGCCCTTCTCGACGTCGAATAACTTGTTCATAAAGCATGGGGGTAGAGAGGTTCCAGTAAACAGTTCCTGGATTCAAGATGCCGTGATTATCAACACCAAATTCACTTACATTTGCACCAAAATTTTGCATGGGTTTACTCCTTATCAAACATTATTCTAAATCGCTCATTTTAAATCAAGTATTTCTTCAAGAGATTTCCTAGCGACTCGACTTGGTAAACGATTACAATTTAAATCCACATCAATTAGTGTAATGTTTTGGAAATTTAATTTCAAATTAAATGTCACATAAAAATGTGTCAAGTGTCATGCATTTGTGTCAATATGACGCAATCTAAGCGGTTTGATAGCCTAATTGAGATGAGATGGAAACGGCCGTTTCCAATACCAACTTCCCCATTTCTGGCACATGCACTGGCGTAAATCGAATGGCGGGTGCGCCTAAACTGATTGCGGCCACAATACGGTCGTCATGATTTCGCACCACCGCCCCAACAACCACTAACCCTATTTCCAATGTTTCATTAGCCACTGAATAGCCGCGCAGTCGTGTGTTTTCCAGTTCTTGGCACAGCACATCCGATGAAATGCATGTCTTTGGCGTGATTTGTGCCAGCGGCTCAGCTAAAAATTCAGCCAATTCATTATCTGAATAATGTGCCAATATTGCCAACCCGGTTGACGTTGCATGGAGCGGCCAACGCGTACCTAATGATTGCGTGCTGTTCATTAAATAGTCGCCAATCACCTCATCAATAATCAACATTCGATTATCAACTTTGATTTCTAGCGTCGCAGTTTCACCAGTTTGGGCGGCCAAATGCTCCAAAGCAGGCTTAGCCACCGAACGCAGATCGTTTGCACGCAGCGCTCGCCCCCCCAACACTACAATCTCTGGCCCCAATCGAAATGCATCTGCATGAGGACTGCGCATGAGCAGCCCTTCACTTTCTAGTGCAGTGAGCAGCCGGTACGCCGTTGTTTTGTTGAGTCCAACCGTTTTGGCAATGGCAGACAACCCCCACTCTGGCTGTTCGTCGGTAAACACCTTCAGGAGCCGCATGGCACGAATGACAGCTTGTGTTCCAGCATAGGGCTTGGGGGAATTATTCATGTTAATAATGAATAATGAATTGTGAATTGTGAATTGTGAAGTTAAAAGAGCATTCACAATTCACAATTACAAGCAATCAAAGATTGCATTCACAATTCATTATTTCTTAGCTTTATTATTCTTCTCAGGTTCTGGTAATTGAGGCGTATTTTCTGGTTCAATAGACCCTACCCCCAACGGCTGCCATTTCTTCGAGGAATCACCACTGCGCAAACGATGTTCAGCGCCACCACGCAGGCGAACATCAGAAAAACCATCTGGTTCAATAAACATGCGTTGCCCTTGATGTAAACCATGAATTCCTTCTTGTCCACTATCAAGAGAAGGTTCAATTAAGGACTCTTGCGGTTTTATTAATTCAGGATCATAGTCGAGTGGCTCCTGATAAGTGCTGATAAAGCCTTCAAAATTACGCAGCACGACTTTGCCTGGAGATTGGGAAATAATGTAGTTTGGCTGGACGGGAATTTTGCCGCCACCGCCTGGTGCATCTACCACGTAGGTTGGCACAGCATAGCCAGAGGTATGGCCACGCAGCCCTTCAATAATTTCAATCCCTTTGCTGACTGAGGTACGGAAATGACCCGAACCGGCCACCAAATCACATTGATAGAGATAATACGGCCGTACTCGAATCCTTACTAAATCATGGACCAGTTTACGCTGAATAGCTACAGAATCATTCACACCAGCTAACAACACGCTCTGATTACCCAATGGCACACCAACTCGCGTTAGCCGATCCGCTGCCGCAGCCAGTTCTGGCGTAATTTCCTTGGGATGATTTACATGAATGTTTAACCACAATGGATGATACTTTTCTACCATCTCACAAAACTTTTTATCGACACGCATGGGCAGAAACACAGGCACACGAGACCCAATGCGAATGATTTCCACGTGTGGAATCGCCCGTAAACGGCTTAAAATCATTTCCAACAGCTTTGGAGCTAACACCATTGGATCGCCACCCGAGAGCAGGACATCACGGATTTGAGGCGTATTTTCGATGTATTCAATTTGGGCGTCAAATTCTTGGCGGCTAAATGTTTGGGTGGGGTCGCCCACAATGCGGCTGCGGGTGCAATAGCGGCAGTAGCTGGCACATTGTGTGGTAATCAACATCAACACCCGATCTGGATAACGATGAACCAGGCCAGGGACGGGCGAATGTTTATCTTCGGCCAGTGAATCTTCCATCATTGCCTGAAACGGAACCATTTCTTCTGCACCGGGTAAGATTTGTTTTCGCACAGGGCAATTAGGATCGTCTGGATCAATCAAACTGGCAAAGTAAGGTGTCACATCGACGCGGAATAAACCGTGTGTTCCCAATGCTTTTCTTTCAGACTCTGTCAAATTAACGACTTTCTCGAGTTCCTCAACTGTGTTGAGTCGATTGGCCATTTGCCAGCGCCAACTCATCCATTTTTCATCAGGGACATCCTGCCAATAGGGTGCTCTTGTGTAAACAGTTTCAGTAATTTGTTTTGCGTCTTTGACGGTCATTCTCGCTCCTTCTCTATTCGCTGTGCTTTTATTTTGAAAATAGCGGGTTTCGGTTCATATTGTGAAACATTGTTTCACTACCGGCGAGTATAACAAATCTAAATGGAAAAAACTAGAAACTTTTCAGGTCCAATCGATAACGGCATTTTTGGCGCGAACCGCTTCGATACAGTTCATGACCATGGGGAACATCGATAACTTCTATCAATTTGGCACCTATAATTTCACATGTGCGGCGCGATGCAATATTGTCTGGGTCACAAGTGATCCAGACTGTTTTCATTTTGTGCTGCCTAGCCAATAAAAGGATTAGTTTGCAGCCACGCGCAGCATATCTGTGTCCACGAAAGAGTGGAAAAATCTCGTATCCGATGTGTCCGCCATATTTTTCAACATTTTCGGTATGGCCTATACGCAATTGAATGCTGCCGACTGGTGCATCTTGTCCTAATCTCGTTATCCAAAAAGTGTACGCTGGCACCAATCCTTTTACAGGATTGGCCGGGGTTGTTTTTTCTAGCACCAACGATAAATAACCGTCGGATAAATTATCAGGTTTTAAGAATTTAAACACGATTCACTCCATGTTGATATAATCGTATTATGCTGCAAGCAGAGCTTCTCGATCAACTCAATGCTTTAGAAAAACCAATTGCCTATTTTCAAACGCCTCCACAGGGAAAAAGGTCGTTTATATGGCAAAACGGCCGTATTCCCCTGCTCATCTCAGCCCCCCATGCCACTGCCCACTCGCGTCGTGGCAAAATCAAAGGCGAGGAAGAGTACACGGCCGCTTTAGCCCAGCTTTTGGCACAAGAAACAGGGGCACATGCGCTGTTCACAGCCTATCGCTCCTCAGGTGACCCGAATTGGGATGTGGTTACGCCTTATAAGTCACAATTACGGAAACTTATTGGGCAGCACCACATTCGGTTTGTAATTGATCTACACGGCATGAGCAACCGTCATAAATTTGGTATTGCTGTGGGAACGATAAACAGCCGTTCTTGCCCCAACCGTGAATCGATCATTGCCCACACTTTTGAATCACACAAGTTTACAAGACTCAGCCAGAAAAAGGTGCAAAGCTACGATAAATTGCAGTGGCACGGGTTTGTGATGAACCATTCGCGTTTTACCGGCGGCCTTGTCAACCACACGATCACCCGCTTTGTGTCGCAATCCTTGGGAATTGCGGCCGTACAAATTGAATTATGCGCCTCAATCCGCATTGTGCATCGTGACAAACAATTTTTACCCGCTTTCACAGGCAACCCGCAAGGAATCACACAAGCGTATCTGGCTTTGGCAAGTTTGGTTCAGAAAATTGCGGTGACATTGTGAGGGTGGGGGTGCAGGGGGCAGGATGCAAGGTGCATGTCGTCTCTTCTTCTTTGCCCCTTGCACCCTGCCCTTTTTGTAATAATCAAGTAAAGAATGGCGGCAAAACGGCCGTTTTCCGCTAAGATAAAGGACGATATGGAAAAAGAAAAACCTCCCTGGTGGCAAGGGCCACGGGGTGAAGGGTATGTAATTATTCAATTTATGCTTTTTGGCATCGTCTTTTTTGCGCCAAAGTCGTGGCCGGGTTGGCCTGCGTGGATGCCGCCCTGGTCCATAATGGGCATTGTGATTGGATTGTTGTTGGGTGGCGTGGGTGGTTTGCTGATTTTGGCAGGCTTGATGAGTTTGGGGGGCAATTTAACGGCCGTTCCGCGCCCCATCGAAAACGGCAAAATGGTCAGGTCAGGGGCCTATAAATTGGTGCGCCATCCCATTTACAGCGGGATCATCATTGGTGCAGTCGGTTATGCATTATTACAAAATGGCATTTTCACACTAGGCTATGCACTCATTTTGTTCTTCTTTTTCGATATAAAATCACGGAGAGAAGAGCAGTGGCTCTGTGAAAAATATGCGGATTACCCTGTGTATCAGCAACAGGTAAAAAAGTTAATTCCATTCGTTTATTAAAAACTTCTTGGGTTCATGGAAAAAATAATTAAACCATGTATCCTTAGCAAAAATTCCTTTATGGGGAGAAATAGCTCATGAAAAAATTTAGTTTTGTTATTTTAGTTATCACTTTATTATTGGCAGCATGTGGGGGAGCGGTGAAGGAAACGGCCGTTGTTGAGCCAGCCGCAATTGATGTCGCCACGCTGCCAGATTCCGTCGATGTCGTCACCGTCAATGCCCTACTCGACAACGAAGATGTGCTGATTCTCGATGTACGTGAACAGTTTGAATATGACGAAAAGCATATACCTGGCATTATACTAATCCCAATGGGCGAAGTGCCAGCGCGGCTCAACGAAATTCCG
>QQUD01000888.1 GCA_008501785.1 Chloroflexota bacterium | reverse complement strand
TTGAGAGAATCTGCATTTTTACTCACAGGCACAATTAACCCCTCATCAAGCGCAGTTGCCATGCCAAGGTTAATTTCGCGCAGCAATTTTATGCCTTCATCTGTCCATTTGCTGTTCACCAATGGGTGCTGCTTTAAAGCCTGCACAGTTGCAGCAACAATATAAGCCGTAAAAGTCAAATGTGCCCCATCCCGTGCATATGCTTCTTTGTTTGCTCGCCGATGTTTATCTACATTGGTAAAGTCAAATTCAAACACGGTTGTCACATGTGGGCTTGTTTTTTTGCTGTTGACCATATGCTCAGCAATCGATCTGCGCATCCCTGTAAGAGCAAGGATTTCACCAGGAATTGGGGATGAGGGAGGGATGGGGTCGTCTTGTGCCGTTATTATTTCTGGCTGATTGCTAACAGCTAACTGCTGATCGCTTTCTGGTTCTTGTTGACTGCTGACTGCTGACTGCTGACTGCTTTCTATGTAAGCCAGAATGTCTTTTTTCGTAATACGGCCGTTTCTCCCCGTCCCCACCAGAGCATTCAAATCTACCTCATGTTCCGCAGCGATACGTCCCACGACAGGGCTAATGCGCCCCGTATATGGTTTTGTTGGGACCGGGGGTGCCGCGATGAATTTTGGGGCGGGTTGAGCTGGTTTGGGTGGGGAAACGGCCGTTTTTCCACGCCCATTCACTGGCATATCATCCTCAGGATCACCAATCAAAGCCAACACTGTTCCAACCTCAACCGTCGTCCCTGCGTCAACTAAAATTTGTAACAACGTGCCACCTTCCTCAGCGGGCGCTTCCGTCGTTACCTTATCTGTTTCGATCTCCAGCAGCGGCTCATACTGCTCTACCTCATCCCCAGGCTGTTTCAGCCAGCGAGATACCAATCCTTCAATAACCCCTTCACCCATCTCGGGCATGATCACTTCAAATGCCATTTTTACTCCCTTGGAAGCAATCAGCCAGTCAGCTAGTCAGCTAATCAGCTCAGAAGCTGAAATGCTGACTAGCTGACTAGCTGACACACTATTTATAAAAAATCGGAAAAGTTGTTGGATCAACCTCATTCATCATTTCGTACACAAGCTCAAAAAGCTGCTCAACGCTTGGTTTAGAGAAATAACCTCCATCGGACCCATAGGATGGCCTATGCTCTTTAGCAGCCAACGTGCGCGGTTCTGAATCGAGCCAGTGGAAGCCACCTTGTTTCTCAATCACTTCCTGCATCATGAATGCAGTCGCGCCACCTGGAACATCTTCGTCTAGAAACACGATGCGGCTTGTTTTTTTGAGGGATTGGAGAATACGGCCGTTTCTATCAAACGGCAGCAGCGACCGCACATCAACCACCTCCACATCAATTCCCACATTAGCTAACAATGCAGCCGCTTCCATTGCAACCTGAACCGATGCGCCATACGTTACCACCGTCACATCTTCCCCAAACCGAACCACTTCCGGCACCCCCAGCGGAATTGTGAAATCACTCAAATTGGACGGTAGCCGTTCACGCAGCCTGTATCCATTTAGCACCTCAATTATCAAGCCCGGTTCATCGCTGTTTAGCAACGTGTTATAAAAACCAACCGCCTGTGTCATATTGCGCGGCACAAGCACATGCATCCCGCGTACCAAATTGATGATGCTAGACATGGGTGAACCCGCGTGCCAAATCCCTTCAAGCCGGTGGCCACGTGTACGAATAATTACTGGCGCTTTTTGCCCACCTGCAGACCGCCAGTGCAGCGTCGCCAAATCATCCGACATCGTTTGAATCGCATACAGCACGTAATCCAGGTATTGAATTTCGGCAATTGGCCGTAACCCACGCAGCGCCAACCCAATCGCCTGACCTAAAATTGTGGCTTCACGAATACCAGTGTCCGAAACGCGCAATTCGCCATATTTGACCTGCAATCCAGCCATTGCTTGATTCACTCCGCCCAACTTACCCAAATCCTCACCAAACGCCACGACACGTGGATCACGGGCAAAGATGGCATCAAAACCATGGTTCAAAATCTCAAATCCACGCAATTTAGGTGCATTTTCTTCATAAACAGCCTGCACTTCTGCCACATTCAAGGCAGATTCTGTGGAATGACTATACAAATATTTGCTGTACCGCTCATGATTTTCCGTTTCGAAATTGTTTTTCCACGCAACAAGCTGCTGCTGCACCGGAAAATCTTCATATCTGGTGGTGATTAGCGTATCGCGAATCGCTTCCGCAATTTCCTTACGTGAGGGTGTGTTGCGTCTCAGCAGCTTTCGCCGGATTCCAGTTAATAATTCGTGATTGATCGAATTTTGTTCAAGTTTCTCAATCATTTGCGCAACTTCTTGTCGCTCTCTATACACGGGCAAGGTATACGCTTTCCAGGCTCTCTCACGCATGTGTTCAATCTGTTTGCTTGCATTGCGTTCTATTTGGTCTAACTCACCCGATTTGGCAATGCGCTGCTCGATAATCCATTCACGCATTTTTCGAATGCAGTCGTATTCTTCTTCCCAGGCCAATCGCTGTTCGCTTTTATATCGCTCATGACTGCCAGATGTAGAATGCCCCTGTGGCTGTGTCATCTCAACCACATGTACAATGGCCGGAATGTGCTGTTCACGGGCAATTTTGGCGGCTTTGAGGTAGGTTTCGATCAAGGCAGGATAATCCCATCCTTTGATAGTGTAGATGTGGAAACCAGAACGGCCGTTTCCCCGTTCAAACCCCTTTAACAACTCCGAAATACTTCCCTTCGTGATCTGTTGATCATTCGGAACTGAAATACCATAACCATCATCCCAAATCGACATCACGACAGGGGTGTTGAGCACACCAATCGCGTTCAGCGACTCCCAAAAGTGACCTTCAGCACAGCTCGCATTCCCAATCGTACCAAATGCAACCTCATCCCCATTGTGAGAGAAGGTAGTAAATTGGTGCAGCTCCTCCAATTCACGATACAAGCGAGACGCATACCCCAGCCCCACCAATTTCGGCATTTGCCCAGCCGTTGGCGACAAGTCAGGCGCAGAATTAAACTGCTGCGTCAAATCTTTCCAAGTGCCATCACCATTCAAGCTGCGCGTCGAAAAGTGGGCATTCATTTGCCGACCGGCAGAGTGTGGATCGGCCGTTTCATCGGCATGAGCATACAATTGCGCAAACAACTGCTGCGATGTTAATGCGCCAATCGCCATCATAAATGTCTGGTCGCGATAGTATCCAGCTCGAAAATCACCTTTTCGAAACGCTTTCGCCATCCCGATTTGAGCAACCTCTTTACCATCGCCAAAAATGCCAAATTTTGCTTTACCGCTCAACACTTCTCGCCGTCCAACAAGGCTGGCATGACGACTTCGTACAACAAGGCTGTAATCACGCAATATTTCACTGCTGCTGATATAAATATTGTTATCTTTTATTGTTGTTATTGTTTCGTTTTCGGTTGATTGATCTTCTTTAATCACATTCAACATAGATGCATATCTCCGGTTTTTCTAGCTATTAGACAGACAGACCCTAAGGGTTTAAACACAAAACCAAAGGAGCCAAATACACCAAAACCCTTAGGGTCTTGGTAAATGAATATGCAAGCAAATTGAATGAAATTACGGATCAGTAAAGAGTAAGCAGGTCATGGTTCAGGGGTCTCCTAACATTTATGAAATTGTGGGTTTTCGTTCGTTGTTTTCGTGACTTCGCCAACCGTTATTTGTGGGAATAATTAGCGCAGCACAATAATTTTGTCTACTTTACAAAGTCTACCTGGACAATCTTACTGCAATTATTAATTGTTCGAAAGGATTTGCATTGTTTTGGATGTAAAGTCTCAGCAATAATTTATTCAATAAATATTGAAAGGACAGACCAAAACAATTGTCTATCCTACTCTACGTTGTGTAAGGCCGCTGTGGTTTTCCCCACTGCATTAAACAGATGGGTACCAAAGCAGCTTACACCTATAGAGAAGGGGCAAAGTCTACCAAAACCCGCAGGGTCTTGGCAGATATATATGCAAGCAAATTGAATGAAATTACAGTTCAGTAAATCGTGAGTGGGTCATGGATCAAAAGTCTCCTAACGTTTATGAAATTGTGGGATATCGTTCGTTGGTTTTGTACCGATACCAAACATCATTTGTGGGAATAAATGGCACAGCACAATTGTTGTCTACAAGACAAAGCTTATCTAGGTAATCTTACCGCAATTATTAACTGTTCTAAAGGGTTTGTAATGTTTTGGGTGTGATGTCTCAGCAACGGTTTATTCAATAGGTGTTACTGAGAAATTATCAAACTGTACGTTTACGTCGCCAATACCGAGCGTCCGCACCATCAGGCCAATGTCACCACGTGGGAGCGTATTCTCAGTGACACGGCCTACTTCTTGATCATTTACGTAAAAAATGAGATTAGCACCTTCAGCCTGCACACGCAGCCGATTTTGCACATTGAGGCCCTGGTTCACAGCTTCAGACGCAAACCACCATTCGTCAACAATGGGTTCTGCCTCTTCTTTGCCACCATTTTTGTAAAGGCCAATCCACACATACCCGTCTCCACTAATCTGGAAACTATAAAAATCATCATTTTCGTCATCTACACGAAAAATCATGCCGTAACCATTGTCAACGGGACCGCTAATCTGTGTGGCTTCCACCTCATAATTGCCATCTTCAAACTCAAGACCAGCCGTTGTCCAAAATGGAAAATTACTGGCAAAGACGTGAAAGTCATATACACCATTCACAACTTCACCGGAAACATTACTGTCACTGGCAACACGCCAATTTCCAACATCATCAAATGTTTCAGTAAATGGCTCAGTTCTGCCTGAACAGGCAGCCATCAAAAAAACAAAAATTAATATGAATGCAATTGATTGAAGCTTTTGCTTCGGTGTCATGGTGAATGACTCCTTTTGCGAAATAAAAACGGACGGATTAATGTTTAAAATCCGCCCGATAGTATATCGTTTTCTTAAACTGTCACCAACTTAGTTGCTATAAATCTTCCCGGAAGCTCATGGAAACCTCTATTAAAAACAATTGTTCAAAGCTTCCGAGAAGATGGGCAATGCTAATTCATGGCTTCAACGACGAGCTGTGCTACATCTTTGACGGCCATTGGTTCGCCTTTTTCACGGTTGGCATCAATCATCATCGTCGCGCAGAAGGGACAGCCGACAGCGACTGTTTCAGCACCGGTTTTTTGAGCTTCTTCAAAGCGATTAATGCTTACAGCTTCGCTGCCATGTTCTTCTTCTTTCCAATATTGCGCCCCACCCGCACCACAGCAGAAGGAATCCGTCTTGGTGCGATCCATTTCCAGCAATGTAACGCCAGCCTTTGCAAGCGCGTCACGAGGTTCTGCCACAATGCCATTGTGACGACCCAGATAACACGGATCATGGAAGGTAACTTTTTCTAGTTTGTTGCCATTGAGCTTTAACTTACCACGTCCTACCAGGTCAGCAATGAGCTGCGTGTGATGGAACACATCATAGTGACCACCCAAATCACCGTACTCTTTGCCCAGCGCTGTGAAACAGTGCGGACAGCTTGTGACAATGCGCTTTTTATCAACGCCGGCGGCGTTGAGTGTGTCAATATTGGTTAGCGCCAGTTCGTAATAAATATCTTCACGCCCTGCCCGACGTGCTGAGTCACCTGTACACACTTCGCTTTCACCCAAAACAGCAAAGTTGATGCCAGCCTCGTGCAAAATGGTGGCAACGGCGCGGGTTACTTCCTGTGCGTCTGGATTAAATGCGCCAGCGCAGCCTACCCAAAGCAGCGTTTCGAAATCGGGGTTTTCATCGACCATGGGTACGTTGAAGGCGAGTAGTTCGGCCCAAGCCATGCGGCTATCGGGTGATTGCCACGGGTTGCCAGAGCGTTCCATGCCCACAAATGCGCCTTTGAGTTGGTCGGGAAATTGGCTGTTCATCATCGCTAAATCACGCCGCATGTCTAAGATGTCGAGCATGGGGGTGTTGCCTACTGGACACACATCAATGCAGTGACCGCAGGCCGTACAAGCCCAGATAGCGCTTTCGCTGATGGCGTAATCGAGCATTGGAATCGGGTCTGATTCACCATTAGCTGCCAATTCCATCATGTTTTCTTTCATGTAGTAGCGTTTGTTGACTTCTAACATGGCTGGTGACAGCTCTTTGCCTGTGGTGTACGCTGGGCATACTTCCTGGCAGCGATTACACATGATGCAGGCGAAGGCGTCGAGTACCTGTGTTTTTTGTAAATCGAAGAGTGAATTGACGCCAAATTGTTCAATTGATTCATCTTCGAGGTCGAGTGTTTGCATTTGACCCAGGTAAGTGCGTTCGGGGGCGGTCATGAAGTTGAGAGGCCCCATGAACAGG
>QQUD01000028.1 GCA_008501785.1 Chloroflexota bacterium | reverse complement strand
AACACCGGCAGCAGGTGCAAGTAAGTTAATCCAGCCGCTTGCAACGCTTCCAAATGATTCACACCATTCGAATCATCGAGCGTAAATGCCTTGTAAGTCCCTCTCAGTTCTTCAGGCACTGTCGGATCATTCACACTGAAATCACGCACGTGGATTTCGTACAAACTGATGTCTTCAGGAGCCACAATTACTGGCTTTTCGACATCATCCCATCCATCTGGCTTTAATGTGTCATCGCTCAAGTCAACAATTTGACTACGCGCAGAATTCATTGACAAGCTAAACGAATACGGGTCCGTAACGATATTATTTTCAACCTGCCCGGTGCTGTGGACATACACTTCTACATCAAACAGGTAATATTGGCTCTTCCAGCTCGCATCACCAATAATGCTCCAGACACCAGTAGCAGCATCCAACGTCATTGCTGACGTTGTGCTAGTCGTTGTTGGATCAGCATCGGCGAAAAGATGGAAGGTGACAGATTGAGCCGTCGGTGCCCAGAGACGAATAGTTGGCACATCGCCGTCCCAGGTTACGCCCAAATCACCATTGTAAGTGTACAAATCGTCTAGCACACCAGGAATCTGCAAACCAGTTGCATTTACAGCATTGCCCTCATCATCAACGGCCGAAACTGCAATCTGACCTTTGAGAATATCTGGCACGAGTGCCAAATCTGCTGCATCAATTGTGAGAGCAGGTAGGCTTGCCAAATGTGGGAATTTTGCTTTAACTGCATCACTCAACGGGCCAGGAACCAGCGCAATGCTGTTGCCCCCAGTAATACCCGTTGCTGTGGCTTCTAATCCACCCAATTCCGCGTAATGAAGCGTGTAGTTCAAACTCGGATTTGTGGCCACATCCCAGGCAATGGTATTTTCATCAACCCAGTAAGCACTCTGTACAGTGATGTCGCCTGTGTTGGCACCACCAGTTGCTAGAATTGGCAGCACATAATGCGGCTCTGCCGAATCAGGTACTTCCCCTTCCAACTGCCACACTTCAAAACCCCATTTATCCAGTACCAGGAATTGATCTGGACCTGGGTCTTTCGCATCACCGCGATGAAAAATGTAGGCTAACTCTGCTGCATCTGCAACCAGCGGCACATTAAAAATCTGCCCGAAGATGTCGCTGTCAACCGGTTTCACTGGTTCAGACCATGACGGGTTCGGATTAGCAGCACCCGTCCAAACGTGCATGCCCCAGAAATCATTGAAATCGGTGCTGGCGTAATCGCCATAGTCACCAGCATCTCGATGATAATGGAGAACGACAGTGCTGTCAGCCGCACCATGACTTGGGTAAATCGTTTCATCACCCGACTGAATCCAAACAGATGCATTGTCGGACGGAATCAGGCTCTGATCAGGGCCGGGGTCTTTTACATCGCCCCGGTGAATGATAAAGTTTACATGAACGTCGGTCGCCTGGATTGGCACGTTCCAGTAAGCACCATAGTCGTCGATGCCGTCAAACGGCCGTGGACTAGTCCAATCGGTGCCAACACCATCAGCAATCGCATCTCCCCACAGGTGCAAGCCCCAGAAGGTGGTGTAATCGGCACTGGCTGTGCCATAGTCACCATCATCACGGTGGTAGCGAATGGTTACATACCCTTGCGCTGCTGCCTGTGATGTGTAAATAGTGGCGTCGTCTTGACGCAACCATATTTCTGGCGTCACACCAGGATTGAAGAAGCGGTCAGCATCTGTGCCATCTTTGGTATCGCCACGGTGCACGATGAAGCCAACTTCTGTCGGATTGTTAGCGATGCGGACCCAGGCAAAACGGCCGTATTCGTCTTCACCCAAAAACGGCTTCGGTGCAGTCCAATCAATCGTTTCCTGAATATCGCCCCACAGATGCAGGCCCCAGTAATCGTTGTAATCACCAGTCGTGTGATCACCGTAATTATCGTCTGTACGCAGATAGTGAATCACGGCATAAGGACTGCTGCCAGCAACAATTGGCGGCTCTTCCTCACCAACAATAACGCTTACCTTGTCAGAATTCAGATTGCCATCCACATCAACGATTGCCTTAAACGTCACTTCGCTGCCTGCCGGTAAGGCACTCACATCGTAGAAAATACGGTAAGGCGCGTTGTCGTCTGTGCCAATGGGTTCGTACGCACCACCGTCTACAGACACGGCAAAGGTCACTTCAGCGTATGCAGCCGCACCAAGCGTAGCCACAACTTCAACGCGATCCAGAACTTCAACACCAGCGGCTGGAGAAGTAACAGCAATGCCAGGAGCAGCAGTTGCTACAGGTATAGCAGCATCGGCACGATAAACTTTGACACCAAGCGCCAGAACGTCTACCGTCACATTTCCAGTACCATCAGACGACAAAGCCACACCACCACCAGGGTAAATTTCTGTAAATGATGTATTCGGCGAGTCAGTTGCAAACGTAGCGCTGTCAACAGCTTCGCTGTTGTTAAGTGCCACCAGGTACTCGATCTTCTCACTGCGTTCGATGCGGCTAAAGGCGTAGATACCTGCAGTGGCTTCACTATAGCGGTGAAGTTGCGCCCCTTGACGCAGTGCTGGATGAGCTTCAACAAGCTGCCCATAATCCGACAGGGTCTGGTATAACGGATGCGTATCATCAAAGTTAGCATCGGCGGTTGTAGCCGCAGTGCCAATAAGATTGTCATCGTTGTAAGTGGTGACGACGCTGGGCATCATATCTTGACGCGCATCTTGATCGCCACCATCACCAACAAAGCCTTGCTCATCGCCATAATAGACGACCGGCATCCCACGTCCGAAGTACATCAGCGCATGGGCCAATGCATCACGAGCAACCAGTTCCGCATCGGCAGCACCACCATTATCCTGGTTAAGGAACAAGCCAACGCGCCCTACATCGTGGTTCCCCAAAAACAGGGGTAGTGAGTAGGCATTGCTATCAGCATCGGTGTAATAGTCGTCAGATTCGTAGAAATTGCGCAGATTGTCGGTGTTCCCGCTCTGCGACGCGAAGTTACGCGCTGCGCCTTGGAATCCGAAGTCAAGCACTGCATGCAGCGGAAGATCTGTCGTAAATCGGGATGTAAACGCAGGATTTCCATCAAACACTTCACCGAAATAGAAGAAGTCCGTCTTGCCTAAAGCAGCAGCATGTGCATCAATTTCAGGACCGAAAGCTTGCCAAAATTCATCATTGACATGTTTAACCGTGTCGATACGGAAACCATCGATATCAAAATCGGTGATCATGTCTTTATAGATTTGGATCAAGCCATCTTGCACAACCGGATGCTCTGTAAACAGGTCATCCAATCCAAAGAAATCGCCATACAACGAGTTTTCACCGGCAAAGGTTGAGTTACCTCGGTTGTGATAGTAAATTGGATCGTTGAGCCATGCTGGGCTTTTTATCGTATCATCACCTGGAGCGAATTCGGGCACGTATGGGAAGCTCACGGCTGGATCAAGCGGCGGGAAAGTGCCTGTGCCAACGTAGTCTCGATCATCAAATGGCACACCAGATGCATCCAGATAGGGCTGATCGGCTTTGGAAACGTATGTGTCAATTCCGCCAGCGTTGCTGATCACATCACCTGTATGATTCGCAACAATATCAAAGTACACGTTGATGCCCAGCGCATGTGCTGCCGATATAAATGACTGCATCTCAGCATTGGACCCATAGTGCGGATCAATTGTAGCGTAATCGATTTGCCAGTAACCATGATAACCAGCAGATGAACCATTAATCGTGCCATCCCCCTGCACCCAACGATTATCAAACTGTGGTGTCATCCAAATAGCAGTAATGCCCAGGCCATCGAGATATGGCAGTTTGTCCGTCAGACCAGCCAGATCACCACCATGATAGTAACCTTTGTGGGTCGGCAGCAAGCCGTTGACAAGCGGGTCACCGCTCAGATCGCCACCAGCGTCATTGCTCGTGTCGCCATTGTCGAAACGGTCTGGCATGACAAAATAGAAAACATCATCTTGTGCGGCTACACGCACAGGCGGACGTACCAACAATTCGTCTCCCGGTTCAATACCGCCAGGGACATCGACCGTGACGTCGTTGGTTGCCGAGTCGTATGTGAAGGTAACAGGATCATTATCAGCGGCAAGGGTGAATGGCACGTTTGCGCCAGGGTATGAGGTAGTCCACGCTTCATCAAGCGCTACTTTAAACTCGTAACTCCCTGCGGGCAGTTGACTGGTCGTGAGGGTATAAACGCCATCGCCATCAACATCCTGTAACCACGATTGGAGGCAGTCAGGCTGCCAATCACCTGGACAGCCAAGTTCATCTTGGAAACTGCCGGCAGCGGTGGCAATCACGGCATTCACATTGTCCGTGACCCAATGGCTTTTGTGATCGTAATAAAACTTAACATCACTAACGGCTGCTAAGGATAAGGGGATGTTTGCCCCATTCAGTTGGGCATTGGCACCATAATTTTCATCCCAGGTGTCGTTGAGCGCTGCTTTGTATTCAAATGCGCCAACAGGCAGGTTAAAAGTTGCTTGCCAGACATCATCAACAGCATCATAGATCAGTTCGCTGTTGGCACAATCGGGTTGCCAGTCACCAGGGCAGCCTAGTTCATCTTGCAAACTGCCTGCAATTGCGACTGACGCTGGTCCAGGTGGCAATGGTGCCTCAACCGATACAGAAACATCTGTTGTGGTGCTGTCCCAACTGATTGTGACAACTTCATCCGTGGCTGTGGTTGTAAAAGGTACGTTGCTGCCGGGATAAGATGTATCCCAAGCTTCATCGAGCGCCACTTTGAACTCATAGGAGCCAACAGGCAAACCGGTTGTGGCAAAGGTGTAAATACCATCGCCATCAACATCTGTTAACAATGTGTTGACGCACGCGGGCTGCCAATCACCAGCACAACCAAGCTGACTTTGCAATGTGCCAGCTGCGACAGCGACGATGTCATTGACGCTATCGAGCACGTCATTGGTTTTATCGTCGTAATAAAAGCGAACGGCCGTTTCCACCCCCAAATCCAACAGAATATTTGCACCTGGATAACTAACATCCCAGGTATCATTGAGCGCTGCTTTATATTCCCAACTCCCAGCGGGGATTGTGAATTCGGCACGCCATACATCATTGCCTATCTCTGTCAGGTGCGTGTTTGCACAGTCTGGCTGCCAATCGCCAGCACAGCCTAGTTCGTCTTGCAAACTGCCAGCTATTGTCACACTCGTCGGGGCCGCAAAGGTGATTAACCTTGTGCCTGTCAATAAGAGTAACAGTAAGCCAACAAACATGAGTTGTAAGAAATAACGGGATCTTTTTCGCATTTTTCCTCCATGCTTCTCTAGCTAAATTAATATAGAAAGGACAACTAAGACGCCCACAAATGTAGGAGTCTGAACTAAATCCACTGGTGTGGAACGATTCGCATTTTTAATACTGCGCCTAATTTTTCTGACAAATTGGGATACAAAACGGCCGTATTGCCCCGGTTGTGGGACAAAACGGCCGTTTATTTCTAATCTGAGTAAAATCGTATTTTATGCAAGGTCATCACTCAGTTGGAATGAATATTGGTGAATAGCAGATAAATTATCAACCATTTGCTGGTATTCAATGCTAAAATGCGAGCGAATGATCAAATCGATAGCGAATAAGCCTGTGCTTTTTGAGGTTTAAAAGCTTTATCAAATCCAAACTAGTTGATGCATCAACTAGTTTGCAAATTAGCATGTGAACCTTACAATTTACCTTAAGAAAACCTTACGATATTAAAAATTGACCAATTCAATTTATCCAAACCTGTTAGAATTGCATAAGGTCACATCGAACCCAACGATTTCCCAACGAGTGACCCTAATTTGTCACCTAAAAGTACCGTTTGTGCTAAAATTCGCTATCACTTTCAAAAATTAAATGAAGGAGCATTTTTCATGGCAGATGTTGAAGCAATCGCCAATCGTATTGTCGAGAATGTAGAACGTGTGATTGTTGGTAAGCACGCAACCGTCCAATTAACCGTATTGGGGCTGCTGTGCCAAGGGCATTTATTGATTGAAGATGTCCCAGGTGTTGGGAAGACTGTGCTGGCAAAGTCGCTGGCAAAATCAGTTGGTTGTAAATTTCAGCGGATTCAGTTTACGCCGGATATGCTCCCTAGTGATGTCACTGGCGTTTCGGTTTTCAACCAAAAAAGCCGGGAATTTGAGTTTCGCCCAGGCCCTATCCATGCACAAATTGTGCTGGTAGATGAAATTAATCGTGCAACCCCAAAAACGCAATCTTCATTATTAGAGGCACTGGAAGAGCGGCAGGTAACGGTAGATGGCACTACCTATGAGCTGGAATCGCCATTCATGGTGCTGGCTACACAAAACCCGATTGAATATGAAGGCACGTTCCCCCTACCTGAGGCGCAGCTTGACC
>QQUD01000614.1 GCA_008501785.1 Chloroflexota bacterium | reverse complement strand
TTGTCAGTGAACCACGACGCGGGTATGGCTATGCATGTGCAGCGGGAACGGCCGTTGCACTGAAACACAATGCCGACATACTCGTCTACATCGATGGCGACTTTAGTTCGCTCCCTTCAGAACTACCCCAATTGCTGACACCCATTCAACAAAATGAGGCTGATTTGGTGCTTGGTTCGCGCATGTTGGGCCACATCGCCGCTGGCGCAATGCCACCACACCAGCGCTTTGGCAACTGGCTGTCGGCATGGGTGATGAGCTGGCTGTATCGCGTCAACGTGACAGACCTTGGACCGTATCGCGCCATACGAGCGGACCTAATCCGCTCACTGACGATGCAAGAAATGACGTTTGGCTGGCCGACTGAAATGATGGTGAAAACGGCGAAAAGAAACGGCCGTATTCTTGAAGTCCCCGTGAGCTGGCATACACGCCGCAGCGGCCATTCGAAAATCAGTGGTACGATTCGCGGCTCGATTTTAGCAGCCTATTACATTTTAGGGGTGACACTTCGGTATTCGGTCGGCGGTAATCAGTAAAATAAGTGAGCATCCAGAATTAAGTTGCCGGAGTGGAGGCTTTAGCCGGAACCGATCCGGCTAAAGCCTCCACTCCTATCCGTATTCTCCCCCATCTGTATAACGCATCAAAAAACGATATGTATGCGGCGCAAACTCCTTGCCTGCAAACAAGCCTAATCGCAACCGTTCGATTTCCGATATTTCATCAACATCGTACCATGAGGGCAGCAGAGATACACGCAGGTTGTCAGTGGCTGCGATGGCGAGGCTGTCTTGCAATACGTGAGTGGTGGACATTTGCACGTCTCGCACAAGGTGGGGATACGGCCGTTTCCATCCAATCAAGTAATAGCCACCATCTTCACAAGGACCAAACACCACATCTGTCTCTGGATCATCTAGTCGTGTAAATGCATCTGCCAGATAGTTAGCTGGCAGCGTGGGGCTGTCGCTGTTGATGGCTGCGACTTGATCAAAGCCATTTTGCAATGAACTCGATAGCACAGTGTCCAGCCGCTCACCCAGCGTTGCGCCTAGCTGCGGCATCCGTTCAAAATCAGGAGCCATCTCACAAAAGTAGGCGACCGTCTCTGCATCATTGGGTGCATATGCAATAAATGGCGTGATATTCGGCACGGAGCGCACAATATTCAACATATCTTGTAAGAAGCATTCATAAAGTGACGCCGCTGCTTCCTTTGAAAAATATGGGGTTAAGCGTGTTTTGGTGCGGCCAGGAAACGGCCGTTTTGCCATGATTAGTAATGCTTTTTTCATAAGAAAATCGGAGAATAATTAATTTGTGAACTGTTGAATGGGTGAATTGTTAATGAGGGCGCTCCTTCATTAATCATTCAATAATTCACCCATTCACAAATTAATTATTCTCTTCCTCTTCCCAAAAACTTGTTCTCGCTCATCTCGCGTATGCTGCGCACGAGCTTGACGGCTGCGATAAACTGAAATGGCTTGCGTCACTGTCATGGTAGCTACGAGCAATAACCCAGAACCAAACAAGAGTGCATACAACACAATTCCCCATGAACGGAGGTAGATGGCAAAAACGGCCGTTATCAGACTATATAGTCCCAACAGCAATTCTGGATACACAATCGCGTCAAATTTAAGCTGGTAACGCTGCTGCGTCCAGTCACGCTTTTGTTGTTCAATGCCAAATTTAGCCGTGCGTTCAAACACATTTTCATGCTTGCGTAAAATTTGCCATGCTGCTCGTCCCGTGTTCATCATCAACCCTGAGCCGAGAACAGACACCGCTAAAATTTTAGGCAGCAATTTCCAAACAGGTCGCTGCAACTGCCATTGTGCAATTGAAAAGAAAATCGTGGGGGCCAGCGACGTGATCGCAAACAAATAAGCAAATCCATACAGCGTACTCAATCGCGCATTTTGGAAAATAAAAATGGCGACAAACGGATACAAGACCGTTTGCGCCAACAGCAGCAAATGCACGCCGTAGCCAGTGAGGTGCAGTGTGGCTTGCAGTTTTTTCTGAAATGACATACAGGTACGCCAAATTTCCGGCAGAAATTTAATCGCACATTCGAGGCTCCCCCGTGCCCAGCGGTGCTGCTGCCGCCGGTATGCACTGAAATTCACCGGCAGTTCGGCTGGAACCACAATGTCACGGACGTAACGGCCGTTCCACCCTTTCAAATAAGCCCGATACGACAAATCCAAATCCTCCGTTAGCGTATCTGCTGTCCAGCCGCCAGCATCTTCCATGGCAACGCGTCGCCAGATGCCCGCAGTGCCATTAAAATTGAACCAGAACCCGCTGTTGCTGCGTGCAAACTGCTCCACCATAAAATGAGCATCAATCGCCAACGATTGCAAAAACGTCAGCCACGAATAATCTCGATTCAAATGCCCCCAGCGCGTTTGTACAAACGCGACATCAGGTTCTTGCAGATAAGGAACTGCACGATATAAAAAGTCAGCGGGCGGCACGAAATCAGCATCAAAAATGGCAATCATTTCACCCGTTGCGGAATCCATGCCTGCTTGCAGTGCCCCTGCCTTGTATCCACTGCGATCAATGCGGTGCAAATGTTCAATATTAACGCCTTTATCTTGCCAAAGGGCAACAGCACGGCGTGCAATTTCGACTGTTTCATCTGTAGAATCATCTAGCACTTGAATTTGGAGCAGGTCTGGCGGGTAATCGAGCTGCGCGGCGGCGTTGATGATGCGCTCGGCCACGTACATCTCGTTAAAAATGGGGAGTTGAACAGTGATGGTCGGCCATTTTTGAGGCGGGGGTGGTAATAACGGCCGTTTCCCCCGCCAACTGCGATACGATAAATACATAAAATTGATTCCGAAAATAAACAAAATTCCGGTAATCAAATAGTAGATAATGCCAACAGATAGGAGCAATGATTGCAGCATATTTTCACCATGTAAAGACGCAAGATTTTGCGCCTCTACCATAAAATTGCCAATTTAGAATCGCTGCGGGTTTGGGACAGCCATTGATCGACACCAAATCGGCGACCAGCGGCCGTCATAAACACGGTTAGCGACGACATAAACAGCAACACATACGTCCAAATCCATTCATGCCCACCGAAGTAGGAGAAAAACAGATTGGCGAAGAAAAACATGGCGGCCACACTAAACAAACGGGTAAACACACCCAATAACAGCGCTAAACCCAGCAGCAGTTCGCCAATCATTTGAAAAACGGCAAAGGGGCCAGCGATGGGTATAACGGCCGTATCCAAAAACGCCTTGTACCAACCCAAACTGCTGCCATTGCCATTTTGTGCGTCAAACAGCCAGTTAAAAAAGCCGGTCAGGCCATCGGCTGTGTACAGGCCATCGACTAAATTGCCATACCAGGTGACTAAAATTATGACGCCTAAGGTGATGCGCAGGAGGGAAACGGCCGTTTGGTGTTGCATTTCGTTTTTCATAATCAGTGCTCCATTTTTTATCAACACGGACAGAAGAAACCTCGGACATTTCTTGTCCGTGTTCTCTTTGGTCCATGTTTTAGTGTTTGAAAAATTTCATCCTAAGGTTATGCTCCAAGTAAAAGATGTTTTCTAACGGTTGATTCTTACATTAGGTGAGCCATAATAGCCAGGGAACGGCCGTTTTCCGCTCTCGCAGCCAGCCATCCACACCAAACACACGTCCTGCACCAGTCACCAAAAATGCACCATGCCACATCGCCATCATCATGTACGACCAGGGCCATTCACCCGGCACTTCTAGCAGACCAATGCCCAGGTTAATCGACATCAACAACCCCAACAGGCCACCCAACCGGGTCAACGTGCCCGTCAGCAGCGACAGCCCAACCAGCAATTCTGCCAAAAAGATTAGCCAGGCAAACAACACAAAATTAGGAATGATTACCGATGCTACAAAATCGCCGTAAAAGCCAAAAGCAGCATGATCCACTTCAAGTTGCAGCCAATCCATCAAACCGCGACCTGTGGCAGGCACAAAGTCTGGCGGCAGCTTCCACCGCAGCGAAAAAAGCCACAAAATACCGATCAAGATTCTGCTGCCTGCAATCGGCCACAGCGGGGCTTGTGCTTTAAAATTCATATACATCCTCAACGATCAATTTTCACCAACGGTAGGGGCGAGGCAATCGGCCAACAGATTGGAAAAACAAATTACCTCATCCCCGATTGCCCCGCCCTGATTCTAAATAAACCTAACATGACCCGAGGGAGGGCTAGGCGGTGGCGGGCGATGGTAATCCATCATCCATGTCGTATTTCGCCACCGCCTAGCCCCTACCATGGTTTTTTGGGGTATCATCTGGCGGCAATACGCTGATGCGTTCGCGTGGTAAGTGAATCGTAACCTGTTCATTGATAGCCAGCCTGTGGAATGGGGGAGGTGACAAATGGAGCTGCACACCATTGATGCTAACCTGACATTGTGCCGTGGGCACTTGAAAAGTACAGGCTTGGACTTGTGCTAAAAAATTATTATACCCGTTTGGTTGCAACTCAATCGCTTCTGGACGAACTGTAAGTGTCACAGGGCCATCAGATAACAACGACGGCGCAATTTCAATCTCACCAACGGCCGTTTTCACCCTATCGCCACACTTGATACCCTGTAAAAAGTTACTCGCCCCAAAAAAGCGGGCAATCTGGCTGTCAACCGGGTTTTCGTAAAACACACGGGGCGGACCAATTTGGCGGATACGGCCGTTTATCATCACCCCAATACAATCAGCCACCGCCACCGCTTCCGACTGATCGTGCGTCACAAACAGCGTCGTAATGCCAGACTCTTTTTGCAAGGTGCGAATCATGTGGCGCAGTTCAGCGCGTAAACCACGATCCAGATTGCTGAGCGGTTCATCCAGCAGCAGCAGCCGTGGCCGAATCACCAAAGCTCGTGCCAGGGCCACTCGCTGTCGTTGACCACCTGACAGTTGATGCGGCCATCTGTCTTGAAAACCGGAAAGCTGAACGGCCGTTAACGCCGCCGCCACCCGTTCACGCAGCTCCACCCGCCCCACCTTGCGCATCTTCAACCCATACGCCACATTGTCACCCACCGTCATGAACGGAAACAGCGCATGTTCCTGAAAAACCATCACCGCCCCACGCTTCTCCGGCGGCGTTGCCAGCACCGATATACCATCAAACAGCACATCCCCAGACGTGGGGCGCAGCAGTCCAGCAATCATACGCAGCGTCGTTGTCTTGCCACAGCCCGACGGCCCCACCAGTGCCATCAATTCACCTTCTTCAATGGTGAGGTTGAGGTTAGAAACGGCCGTTTCACCCGACACATACACTTTCGTCAAATTGCGCAAAGTTAAAGTAGTCATGTAGTCGTTAGTCAAATAGTCGGGTAGTCGAAGAGCCGGACTACCCGACTACTCGACTACCCGACTAAAAGACTTCTTTTACGGCCAAACTTCCATCTGGCCACCTAACGGTAAATCTAGAATTTTATCCGGACCAACAAACCAGCGATCATAGATTTCCTGGTAAGTGCCATCTTTCCACAACTCTTGCAGGGCATAGTTCACTTCATCGCGCCATTCAGAATCGTTGATTGGGACGCCGATGCCAAATTGGACGGGATTATGGCCACCGGGCAGCAGTTCCAGATTTGGATCGCCGGCCGCCAGCGACAGCATCGTGATATTGTCTTCTGTGTATCCTTCCACAGCGCCATCGCGCAGCGCCTGCATTGCCGCCAATTTATCATCAAATTCAACAACATCGGGAGCCGGACCACCCATTGCGGCTGAATATTCCTGCCAGGACGGAATGGCCGAGCTGCCTGCATTGGCCGCAACCGTCTGACCCATCAGCTCATCAATCGAGCTGTACGTGCCTTTGCGAATCAAAAAGGATTGGTTATCCCAAAAATAAGTGATTGAAAAATCAATCGAATCATCACGAGAGCGCGTATGGTTCATGCTGGCAACAGACATGTCCACCTCGCCTTCTTGCAAAAAGCTGATACGTGTTGTGCCATCTACGACGACGAATTCTGGGGTCACACCAAGCTGGGCCGCCACCGCATTCGCCAGGTCAATATCAAAACCGACCCAATCGCCATTGTCGTCAATAAAACTCATGGGGGGATTGTCGTTGCGCACACCGATACGCACCACGCCTTCCTCGCGCACACGTTCGGCGGTGGAAACGGCCGTATTCCCCGCTCCACAAGCTGCCAAAAACAATCCAAAAACAAACAAAACAATGAATAAAAGAGGTTTTTTCATTCTACCAAACAATCCTTATTGTGATTTTTGGTGCAATGCACCTTATGCAATGCACCTTCATTAATAATTCGACATGGAATGAACCAAGTCTCCTATTTGATGCTGTCGCTCCCAGCGTTGAGCGATGCGCGACAGCGAAAAAGCAAC
>QQUD01000303.1 GCA_008501785.1 Chloroflexota bacterium | reverse complement strand
TATGGTGAACAAGGAGCTTGGAGGGGAAGTGAATAAGCCATTCCAACTCCTAGTTGATAGTGATGCATTTGTTGGCCGATTCTTTCCAAAAGATGGTCACCATCAAAAAGCTTTGTCTTTATTTCAGAAGCAGGAAAAAATGGGCATTGCTTTAACAACCACTAGTATGGTTATCGCAGAAAGCGCAACTGTTCTTAGTCATAGAACTGGACAGGATGTTGCAACCAAGTTTCTTGAGATTATAGAACGAAGTAAATTAGCTGTAATTCATATCGACACTAAACTTCAGCAAGAAGCATATAGAGTGTTTAAGGCACAGAGCAAACGTGGCACTAGTGTGACAGATTGTGCAAATGTCGTGGTGATGCAGCGTTTTCAAATTCCAAAGATTTTCAGTTTTGATAAAGCATATGAAAAACAGTTTGGATTACAAATGCTTCGTTAACGGTCAAAATTGTAGAAGTTAAGATATTTGGAACTAAGGAAGAAAAACGATGACTTCGCCAAATTATGAGGGGGTTGATAGCAAAAACCAACAGTTTACCCTTGGGTTTTAGAAACTGCGAGTTTAGATTAAAAATAACAACAAAAAAATGCGAATTTACTCTGGTATCAGCGCACATTCATTGATTTTATCAGTCTGTAATTTACCCCGACTAATTATAGCGTCGGCGCTGCCCCCCTCTCATCGCTATCAGTCGCTCCGCTTCGCGTCGCTCCTTCTATGGTTCGAACAAAATATTTACTCAATTATCGTTCCGATATACACTATTATCATATGTCCGATGAAATAAAAAACCTTTCAGGTAAAGAGTCCATTCCAAAATTTATTGGCCTTGCTGAAGCTGCAAAGCTGAGTGGCTTGTCTCATGCACATTTGCGCCGATTCGTTGCAAACGGACGCATCTGGGGAATAAAGATAGGTCGAGATTGGATGACCACTGAAAAGGCAATCCGTGATTATCTAGCCACTAATCCAAAACCAGGTCCCAAGTCAAAGCTCGATTCCTAATTGTAGTGACCTCCTAAAGAAAAAATGATGGTTGTAAATATACGCTCTAGCGTGTATAATTAAGTTAATTATCATTTAGTTCGGGAGTCACATAATGAGTGCATTTACCCAAACATCCCTTAAAACTTTAAGCATAATTCAATATATTCGCTTGGTTTGGCGCATCTTATTTTTGCTTAACCGCCAAGCAGAATTGCTACGGCTGATTGATTGGGCAAGCCGACGAAAATTCAGAAACCCTTGGAATGCCTATAGACGGCAGCATGGAGAATTATCATTCAAGCTTTTAGCTATACGTTCTCGTTGCCCAGGTCATTATCGTTGGGCTTACTTGCTTCATCTTGTTAGCAAGCTCACGAGCAAAAAACCACACTATTACAAAGGGTCAGCTTCCCATTACCGCCGCTCACGAAAAACTAGATAACAACATTCACAATATAAATCTATTCACGAATGGAGGAACGTGTCTTATGCACAATCTCAGAAATTAAAAAAATTAGCCTATCCTCAACAAACACCACAATCCCCTCAAGAAACAAACGGCATTAACCTTAAGGCCGCATATGCCACTCTCATAACTGCTTACGAACGGAATAATCGTTACAAGCAGAAAAATCAAGAACGGCCGTTTACCGAAAAATTTCAGGAGCGACAAAATGAGTAAACGATACAAGCAAGCAGAGGAAATTTTAGCTACGCCAAGTGCAGAAATAAAGTTACCGATTCATAAGCCCATTGCCATTTATTACCGGCAATCAACCATTGCCCAAATCGGCAATATTTCTACGAGTATGCAAACCATTGATATGGTTAAGTATTTGCAAAACAGTGGTTGGTCTGATGACAACATTATCATGATTGATATGGATGCAGGGATTAGTGGGTCAACTAAAATTGATGAGCGTCCTGGTATGAGTAGGCTATTTGACTTGATTACCCAAGGTCAAGTTGGTGCAGTTGCTTGTCAAGACGAAGACCGTCTTTTTCGGGATGTTACTCAAATACAAGTAAACATCTTTATTGAGGCTTGTCGGGTTGCTCAAGTGCTCGTGCTGACACCAAGCATGATTTACGATTTTGCAAATGAATTAACGGGAACATATCATGCCCGGCAATTTCGCTTTAAGGCGGAAATGGCGGCTGAATATGTCAACTCGATTATTCGTGGCAAGCTTCATAGGGCAAAGAAACGCTTAACGATGGAGGGGCGTTGGGGTGGAAGTGGTATCCCTCCTGGGTACATGATTGACATGCGGAAAATCTTTCCTGATGGAAGCACCAATGAAAA
Source organism: Chloroflexota bacterium (assembly GCA_008501785.1). The sequence continues at coordinate 4,112 of QQUD01000303.1, read as the reverse complement.
TTGGAAACGCTATGTGCCATTTGAGCCATATGCTGAGGTGGTCAATGAATACTTTCGTCTTTTTCTTTCGTATGCCGGAAGTATTAGAGCTACTGTTCGACATATTCAAGAACATGGCCCTTATTATCCAGACCCGGTAACTTGTTTGCCACCACAAGGATATAAAGCCCATTACAAGATTAAGCGATATAAAAATGGATATTATCCTGGAAGAACGGGGCTTGCTGGGATGCTTACCAATGCTGCTTACATTGGTCATTGGGTAGTTAATAATGTAATTGTGCGATGGGATAATCACCCAGCTATTGTTCCTGAAGATGTGTTTTTTCAGGCTTTTAATTACCTTTCTAAAACTGGATTGGATGGTCGAGTAAATCCACATTACGTTTCTTTTCAAGAACATTCACGCCCTTCTCGTGAGAATAAACGCAATGTCGAACGACCTCTGTTATCAGGCATGATTGTTTCACAGCATGAGGGTATATGGGGAAATGTTGGAACTAATTGGGTGGGGCCACAAAATCATTATGCCTATGTTTTGTGGGGGAAATTTCCTCAAGACAATTACATATGGGGGAAAGCTGCGAAATTTGTTGATGCTGCGGTTGAAAGGATTGTACAAAGAAAATTGACTGCAACTTTTGATTCAAACGTTTGGGATAATACGGTCAAGGAATTTGAAAAGAACTACACCAAAGAAAGAAAACGCATTCAAGCACAAATATCAAACCTTGAGAGCGTTATGGAAAATCTCATTGCTAGCCTTGGAACATTAAATAATGAACAAATGATTCGAGCAACCGAAAAACGATATGAAGATGCTCAGGTTGAATATGAACGTCTACAACGCCAGTTGCAAGAGATGAGTAGTGAAGCAATCCAGGTAGAAGAATTATATAAAATCAAAGATAATTGTGGACCTCTCATTGAGAATTGGCCGAATATGAATCGGGATGAAAAACGAGTTGTGCTTCATGCGTTTATACAAAGAATTGAGGCATCACCTGTTGCAGGACACGGATTACATCTCAAAGTTTTTTGGAAAGACGATTCTTGTGATGAAATCACACTTCCTCGACAAGCAACAACTGGGACTAATTGGTTGCCAGAAGAAACAGCTTTATTCTTGGAACTAGTTAGTACTGCTACTTCTCAAATAGAGATTGCAAGGGAATTCCCAAATAGAAAATGGGCGCATATAAGAAATAAACACTGGCATGAAAGGGGAAAGGGGAGCGGAGCGGCTCTCAGATTCAGGCCAAAACCTATTAAAGACAATGAAAGCTATGAAGATTATCTTCGTAGAACCAAAAATGACGATTCATTTGTAGATACGGGTTCTGTTTCTTGTTCTTGGATGAACTCCCAGAATTTGGTGACAGGTTGATTGAAGTGCTGCGCCAGCCGCTAGAAGGCATTCCGCGTGAAGTGTCGATTTCACGCGCATCGGGTACGGTAACGTATCCTGCCAACTTTATGCTTATTGCTGCCCAAAATCCTTGTCCATGCGGCTATTACGGTGATCCGGTAAAGGCATGTACCTGTTCCAATGCGATGGTGACGCGCTACCAGAAAAAAATCTCGGGCCCATTGATGGACCGCATTGATCTGGTGGTCGAGGTGTGCCGGGTTGAGTATGAAAAGTTGACAGCATTGAAGCGTGGTGAAGCTTCATCTGCCATTCAACAGCGGGTTGAGTGTGCTCGGGGGCGTCAATCAGAGCGCTTTAAAGAGACCAGCTTGTACTGTAATGCGGACATGGGACCCAGCGAGGTGCGGGAAATTTGTACGTTGGATGCAACCGGAAAGCAGTTGATGAAAAGTGCTATGGCGCAGATGGGTTTAAGTGCAAGGGCCTTTCATCGGGTGCTAAAGGTAAGCCGCACGGTTGCTGATTTGTCAGATTCGGACAGCATTCAACCGGCTCATCTGGCCGAGGCATTGCAATATCGACCAAAGCAAATATGAAGTTGATAGTTCTTTGCTTTTTTTGTGTTTAAGCGAACGAGAATTGTTTAGCGGCAGCCAGTTGGATTTCATTTACGAGATCGTGCCTTGAAACTGGTTTATAAAGATGTGTGTTGACCCCAGCCGCGTGGCTTGCTTGTTCACCCTGAAGGTATGTGCAATTTGAAAGCAGTACAATTGGTAAACTTTTCATATCTGCAATATCACGAATTTCTCGACTAATAGATAATCCTTTATTTAAAGTTTGTGAATCTATCAGAATAATATCTGGTTTGTGGGCTTCAACCTCGCGAAACACGTTGGTGCTATCTACCACAGTGTGTACATGAAATCCGACGGGTTTTAGAAGCAGTTTAAGCAAAGTCGATGCTAGTAAGTCGTCTGCAAGTATTAAAACTGATTTTTTCATTGGTTAGCTCCCGATTTGCAAAACACAGACAAAAGTTCATGCGTCTGGTTAAAAAATGTGACACTGTATGGGGGGATATACAGTGTCACTGTGTTAGGCAAAGGCTCCCTAAATTAGGAAGAGGTATCTATTGGTAATCATAGTTAGTTCAACTTACGGACATAATTAAGGTGCAGAAAATCCCCAAATTTGATTTTCTTGATTCATTTGAGATAAGTGTTCTTTCATTCACATAAGTAATTAGTATGGGTTCGCTTGCCCTTTGACCTGGGGTGATATATTGTTAGGGTATTCGGAAAAAGATAAAAATAATTGGAAAACCAAATGGCCCAAGATCGAAAGCGATACACAAAAGCAATAAGAGCAGGCAATATTTATCTTGAGCGTGAATCATGGCAAAAGGCGCTGAGTGCATTCCGTGTTGCTATTGATGAGTTTCCCAAAGAGGCGGAACCATATGCAGGACTGGGGCAAGCTTGCATGGGCATGAAACAGCTCAATCGTGCGTTGGAATGTTATAAACTTGCTGCTCGCTATTCGAGAGGGGATGTAGCTAACCTAGAAAAGGTGGCGGACATTCAAGAGCGAATGGGATTGTTGGGTGAAGCGGCACGAACTTATATGGCGGCTGGCGAGGTGCTGCTGAAGTCGCGTCAATTGGATACGGCCGTTGGGCTTTGGCAGCGGGCGATTCGCCTGGACTCAAACTTGTTGGGTGCCCATAAGCGGTTAGCGATGGTTTTCCAAAGGCAAAACAAGGCAAAGGATGCAGTTCGATCCTATTTGGCGATTGCACGTATTTTGCAAATGCGTGGCGACAATAATAAAGCACTGCGAATGTGTCAGGCAGCTCTAAGGATGGACCCAGAAAATGAAGATGTTTTGATGGCTGTTGATCTGATTCAAAAGGGTGAGGCAGGATATCAGGAAGAGGAAGAAGCTGCTGAAGTTGAGATTGAATCTGAAGCAGAGGGTCTTTCAGCAGAAGAACTGGCTGAGGCGGATAAACTGACGGATACGATTCGCCAGTTAGCAGCGGCATTTGAATCGGATCGACAATTAGAACCAGCACAACCTCAAAAATTAGATGGAGATGATCCGGTGGCTGCGGCTAACCGATTTGCTCAAGAAGAATTGGCTGCGGAGCTGTTTCGAGATGAAGATGATGATGAAGATGCCCGTGGCAGTTTAAGTAAATTGGAGCGCGATGCGTTGATTGGGCAGGGAATGGATTATGAAGGGCGCGGGCAGCCTCAGGAAGCTTTGCAATGTTATGAAAAAGCGGTAAATGGTGGGCTGCGCCTTCCGGCGATTCGTTTTGTAATGGGCATGTTATACTTAGAAGTCGGTCAAAAAGATAAAGCTGAGGAAAATCTTATGTTGATCGCTACTGAACCGCCTTATAATGAGGCAGTTCGGGACGCATTGCAAAATTAAGCAAATACGATATTATTTTGACTATTAAATGACCGGAGCTGAGTGGCTCCGTTTTTTTTTGCCAAATTAGATTGTTGAGGAGTGTTGATGACACAAAACGGCCGTAAAAAAAGACGAATTAGTGATGAATCTATTGTGGAAATGATTGTTCAGCTATGTGCTGCTGCTTATCCAGATAACCAAGTTAGACCCGAAGATGTGGCAATTGCCATTTATCCAGATGATTGGCAATCGTTGCTGAAGCGGCTTCGTTTGACCGCAAGGCAATTAGCTGATACGGAGTATATTGATATTTTGA
>QQUD01000152.1 GCA_008501785.1 Chloroflexota bacterium | reverse complement strand
CTCAATCGAGAATTATCAGCAAGCACTAGATTATTATCGGAAGTATACGGCCGTTAAAGACAAACTATTCAACGAAAAAAAGCACCAACAGCTCACGGAAATGCAAACGCGTTTCGACTCCGAGCGCAAAGAAAAAGAAGCCGAGATTTACCAACTGCGCAATGTTGCCTTAGAACAAGAAATTAGACAGCGCCGTCAAGCAGAAGGCGAAGCGCTGCGTCAATCAGAATATTATCAGGCTTTATTACAAAACATTCCGATTGCGGCGATGACCTTTGATTTAAACGGCCGTGTTGATAGCTGCAACGCCACCTTTGAAACCACCTTTGGATTCCAAGAAAATAATATTGTGGGCTTAAAGCTTGAAGAGTTCTTTGTTTTCAAATACACCGAGGAAGTGAAAGCAAATGTTGCTCATGCTTTAACAAGCCGCCCAATTCATATGTTTACCCGCCGCCCCCATGCCGACGGGACATTGATTGATGTGGAGTTGTTTGCTGTGCCAGTGCTCGTCTCTGGGCAGCAGGTAGGCGTACTGGTTCTGTACCACGATATCCGCGAGCGCATCGCTTCCGAAGCTGCTTTACGCGAAGCAAAACAAGCTGCTGAACAAGCCAATCGTGCTAAGTCAGAGTTTTTGGCAAATATGAGCCACGAAATTCGCACACCGCTAAATGGCATTATTGGTGTGTCTGGATTATTACTAGAAACGCCATTAAATAATGAGCAGCAAGAGTATAGTCAAATTATTCAATCCAGCGGGGATGCACTCCTCACAATCATTAATGAAATCCTCGACTTTTCCAAAATAGAAGCTGGAAAATTAGAACTGGAAAACCAACCGTTTGACTTGCGCCAGGTTGTAGAGGAGGCATTGGATTTACTGTCGCCGAAAGCTGGCGGCAAAGGGTTGGAGTTGGGATACAGTGTCGAGATGCAGATTCCGCCCCAGTTTGTTGGAGATGCAGCCCGCTTTCGCCAAATTTTGGTAAATTTGTTAGGGAATGCGGTGAAGTTTACTGAACAGGGTGAGGTGATGGTTTATGTGAATGGCAAAACGGTGGAAAACGGCCGTTTCGAACTCCACGTAGCCATTAAAGACACCGGTATCGGTATTCCACCCGAACGCAAACACCGGCTCTTCCAATCCTTTAGCCAAATCGACAGCTCCACCACGCGCAAATTCGGCGGCACAGGTCTTGGGCTTGTTATTAGCAAGCGACTGGCTGAACTGATGGGCGGCAACATGTGGGCAGAAAGCGAAGTGGGAGTGGGATCAACTTTTCACTTTACGGTGATGGGAACGGCCGTTTCTGGTCCAAGAGAGCCATATTTGCAAACTGAACAGCCAGGTCTAGCGGGCAAACGCATCTTAATTATAGATGACAACACCACCAATCGGCTGATCCTTTCGCGCCAGGTAGCTGCTTGGGGAATTGATTCCGCAGAGGCATCTTCTGCAGCAGCAGCACTTGCACTGCTTCAAGCAGGGGAACGATTTGACCTAGCTCTGGTTGATATGCAAATGCCAGAAATGAGCGGAGTTGACTTTGCCCACGAAATGCAAAATCAGCAGTTAGGCAAGCAAATGTCATTGATCCTCCTGACATCCCTCGGCCGACGTGATGCAGAAATGCGTAACGCATTCGAAGTAATCCTCACAAAACCTGTCAAACCTTCTCATTTGTACAATGTCCTTTTAACCACACAGGTAGAGAGCATTCCTGCTCTTCGAATTGTCGAAAATCAGCAACCTTCTACCATTTCACCCATCAGACAACCGCTTCAAATTTTATTGGCAGAAGATAACCGCATTAACCAGCAGGTGGGGCTGCGAATGCTAGCAAAGCTAGATTGCAAGGCTGACGTGGCGGTAAACGGATTGGAAGCGCTAGAGTCACTCGCCCGCCAGGCATACGATATTGTGCTGATGGATATTCAAATGCCGGAGATGGATGGCGTGGAAGCAACGAAAGCTATTATACGGCAGTATGGCGAGGGGAAACGGCCGTATATCATTGCCATGACCGCAAATGCCCTCTCCGGGGATCGGGAAGCTTATCTCAATGCCGGAATGAATGACTATTTAAGCAAACCGGTAAAATTAGAATCACTGCAGCAAGCATTACAAAAAGCGGTTACTTTCATCAACAACCATACAAAACCACATTAATTATTGCTGACTTTGGCCTGAAACCCATCCTTGAATGATTGTGAGCCGATGACGATTATAAAAACCTATCCAGTACCGAATAAGGTCCAAATGGCGCTGCGGGTATTGCTCAAGATCAATTAAAACCATCGGCACGGTCGCAATGCAATTGATGAGATGTACGACTACATTTTCATCGGTATCATCAGGGTGCCACAACATAGGATCGGTGTGAACAGCCCTACAGCGTTTTACCCTACGGGTTGAGTAATCGTTGATTGATGGCTTGCTCAAAATGGGACAGCGTTTGGGTAATGCCTTCGTTGAGGGGCGTTTCGAACATTCTTTTTGCGTGGTTGCGGAGTGCGCTGCCATCATAACCGATTGGGAAAGGCAAAATGGTATCCCCAACAGTCACGTCGGCATCAGGCCGGATGTTGCGCAGCGTTTCAACAAATTGAGAAACTGCTATAGGAGCGTTTCCCAGATTAAACACATGAGCACCTGTTGGTTCTTCGACTGCGGCTGCAATAAACTGCTGTGCGATGTCTGACACCCATTGGAACTGCATCGCACCGCCAAATGTGATGTGGAATGGCTTGCCTGCTGCCGTTGCCAGCAGTGCTTTGGTCGGTTCACTAGTCATGCCTTGGTCACGTCCGACACCATAGACGGTAAACGGCCGTAACGCCACACTCCCCACCCCATAATCCTGCCAATACACCTTTGCCATCCCTTCATTCGCCACCTTGCACACCCCGTACAGCGTGTGTGGATCAAATGGGGCATCATGCGCAATCAGGCCGGGTGGGTAAATTTCAGGAGGGCCATAAACAGCAATGGAAGATGCATAAGCTATATGCTGTATATTGTTTTCGCGGGCAGCTTCAAAAACATGAGCGGTTCCTGACACGTTCACTTGTGCGCCCATGACTGGATTTACTTTGCAAAATGGGATTTGCAGCGCTGCCAGATGCACCACGCGATTGATGCCATGCTGCTGAAACACAGCTTCTACCTGAGCATAATCGGTCAGATCACCTTCCACAAAGGTGATGGCGCGTTGTTCTTCAGGAGAAAGCAAGAGGTTGAGCCGGTGTTTGTTGTTGCTGAGGTCGAAGGAAACGGCCGTATTCCCCCCCTTCACCAAATGATACAACGTCCACGCCCCAATACAACCCATCCCACCCGTCACCAGAAACGTATCTTTCGTAGACATTTTCAACCCTCCTCATTTCAAAAAGGAAATTATTACAAAGTGACAAAGTGACAAAGGAACAAAAGGAAGAAGTGAAACCTTTTTTTTCTTCTCTTTGTCTCTTTGTTTCTTTGTGCCTTTGTATTAAATTAACGACTATCTGTTACTAATTCATTTTGCAAAACGCCTAACTTTTCCACCTCAACACGCAGCACGTCACCCGGTTTGAGCCACACCTTTTGCTCCATGCCCAAAATGACGCCTTCGGGTGTGCCCGTGGAGATGATGTCGCCCGGCTCGAGCGTCATGTGCTGGCTGATGTAGCTGATAATTTCGGCAACGGAGAAGATCATGTAGCGGGTATTGGAGCTTTGGCGCAGTTCTCCATTCAGCCACAGCTTGATATCCAGGTTTTGTGGATCGCCTACTTCATCAGCCGTGACCAGGTAAGGGCCGACGGGAATGAACTTATCGGCCGTTTTTCCCAACAGCCACTGACTAGACCGGAACTGCCAATCACGAATGCTCAAATCATTCCCATTCGCGTAACCTAAGACCACATCCAATGCTTCATCTGGCGTCAGGTTTTTGGCACGCTTGCCGATGACGGCAATCATTTCACCTTCATAATCAAACTGGGTCCCATTCTTGGGCAGTGGAACGGGTTCGTTGTGCGCTGCCAAAGCGTTGTTGAATTTGGAAAACAAAATGGGCGTGTCAGGCAGCTCCATTTCGCTTTCGGATACATGATCGCGGTAATTGAGACCCACACAAATAATCTTGCCGGGATTGGGGATGGTTGGCGCGAGGGTGAGGGTGTTTTCGTTGAGGATTACGGCCGTTTCCACCCCCTCCACAAAGGCCTGCAACATCGGTAAATAACGCAAACCTTCTGCAAAAAAAGCATCCGGCGCTGTGGGTAAATCATCACGCCCAGCAGCCAGTGCCGTTGCCCGCACATCTAAAATCCCGGCTTCTGTTTTTACCCCAAACTTCAATTCATTTTCAGACCAAAACGTAACAAATTTCATAATGTGACCACCAGTTGTTAAGAACTTCAATTTCAACAACTGTATCACAATCTATCTTTTCACACCTATGGTTGCTGGAATATGCGGCTTTCAATAAACGGGGGAAGTTGAGCTGCTAAAGCAGAATTGATAGGGGTTGTTGTTGAGTTGACAACCTCGCCCTCAATCCGTGAAATTTTTTGCTCCACAGTCGTGGTCCAGATATTGCCGACCAACTGACCACCAACCCACACGCCACCGCCAGAATCCCCCCCCACAATACTTTCGCCATTCAAGCCGGTGATTCGATAAACGGGTTGCCCTTTATAAAAACGCTGCTTTTCTACCCGCATTGCAGCGATACTAAGAGTGTCTGAATGCGGTTTCCGCAATGCTATAAAAACAACTTCATTCCTTTGCACCATCAACCCATCTCCCACGCCAGCAGGGGTTCGTCTCAATAGCAGCTCATTTGGAGCACGCCAAACCATCGTACCCCCATCCCGATAGAGAATTCGGTCTTGAAAGGCCTCACCACTCACCTCTAGCAGCAGTTCATTGGCCGCATTATGAAATTGAACTTTGTGCAGATTAGGGGTCAACAGCGTCCAATGATCGTGCGTTACGATAACGGCATCTTCTTCTAATTGTGTCAACGTTCCCAACCCTTCACCAACAATGTACAGAGTTATCTTATTGCCATTAACCATTCTGTATTGCAAATTGCCCTGGGAATCAGTTAAGTATGAAAATAAAGTTATGCGTACTGTTGCTGCCAGAATCTGGTTTTGGACATTTTCGTCAATGCTATATGGAACATCATAATCTGCTTCATGAAATCTCGTAAAACCAAATGCACTGCCAAATAACAAACTGATGAACAAGAGAGTGCGGAACATTTTCACCTCGCTGCGCCACTAACGCTGTTTGATTTCTCTTGTTTTCAGTTTCTGTGCAACCCGTCACCAACCTGTCTGGCATCCGTCAACATATTCGCCAAAATCGTCAACAATTCATATTCCAGGGATTTTTGTGTTAAGATGAGGGTAGGAAAACGAGATTGTCAGACTAACAACTCTTACTCAACGATGACACCAAAGCCATAAAGTCCAGATTAATTCGTCTATCAGCACTGCCAGACAAACAGATAGTTGATGTTCCGCTATGATGCGTTATCCATCAGATGACTTTTATATTTGCAATTGGGAGATGAAATTTGAGTGCTTTAATGCTTTCAATGTACGGCCGTTTTCAGGCCACCCTAAATAGCAAACCCCTACCAGGTTTTCGGACCACCAAAGTACAAGCACTACTTATTTACTTAGCAGCAGAGCCAACCACACCCCATCGCCGCGAAACCCTAATGTCACTGCTTTGGCCCCGTATGCCAGAACGATCGGCACGACAAAATTTGCGCCAGAGCCTCTACAATTTGCGTCGCTCTATCCCCGATTTGCCACTTCAATTGCCAGGTAGTGAAACACCGGGTTTGATTGAAATGGAAACGGCCGTTCCCCTCCTCCTCACCAATCGACAAACCATCCAACTTAACCCCCAAGCCAATGTCCAAAGCGATGTCATGCAGTTTGAACAGCTAACCAACGCTGTTCAAACACATGATCATCTCGATATATTCCACTGCCACGACTGTCGTCAGAAACTTGAAAAGGCCATTGCCTTATACAAAGGCAATTTCCTTGCCGATATTTACCTAGACGACAGCAATACATTTGAAGAATGGGCCGAAATCAAACGACAATCCTACCGTCGTCGCGTACTCGATGCGTTAGAAACATTAACAACCATCGCCATTCGCCAAGCATCCTACGTAGAAGCACGGGCATATGCTGAGAAACAGTTAGAAATAGATGATTTACGCGAGAGCGCCTACCGACAATTAATGCAAGTTCTCGCACTCAACGGACAGCGATCCGCAGCATTGACCCTATATGAAACCTGTCGCCGGTTACTATTCGAAGAATTGGCAATGGCCCCATCAACCCGTACTACCGAACGGTATCAGCAAATTCAAGGTGGAGATTTGACGGTTGCTACCCAATCTACC
>QQUD01001102.1 GCA_008501785.1 Chloroflexota bacterium | reverse complement strand
TAACAAAAATATGACAAATTCACGACATACTCCTACCTTTAACATGAAAGTTGTGGTCCGTGAAACAGGATTAAAACCTGACACACTACGGGCATGGGAACGGCGTTATGGAATGCCAGACCCAAAACGTACCGCTGGGGGCCACAGATTGTATTCACAATATGAAATTGACATGCTTAAATGGCTAATTGCTCGCCAAGACGAAGGTTTGAGCATTAGTCATGCGGTCGAATTATGGCATCAAATCATCAAAGAGGGCAATGATCCTATTAAAGAAGAAGCACATGAAATTGAACCTGAACCAGTGGTTCACATTTCGGGTGAAATGGTGGCAGCTTTATGCGATCAATGGGTCGATGCTTGCCTGGAATTTGATGAATATAAAGCCCAACATATTTTGGCACAGGCTTTTGCTCGCTATCCAACAGAAGTGGTTTGTTTTGAAATTTTGCAGAAGGGGTTGGTTAAAGTTGGGCAAGGTTGGTATGAAGGGAAGGTGAGCGTTCAGCAAGAACATTTTGCTTCAGCATTAGCCATTCGCCAACTCGAAGCGCTGCTAGCTGCCTCTCCGCAGCCGGTACATGATACTCGTATTTTAGTTGCCTGTCCGCCGAATGAATTGCACACATTCAGTCCGTTGATATTGGCGCTTTTATTCCGTCGTCGTGGGTATGATGTGGTGTATTTGGGGGCGAATGTACCGATTGAACGGTTGGAAACGGCCGTTTCCACCATCCACCCCCAACTCGTGATCATCTCAGCGCAGACCCTGCATACCGCTAGTTTAATGTTGCCAATGGCGCAGCAACTTTACGAAATGAATATCCCACTGGCTTACGGCGGCGCTGTTTTTAGTTATTTAGAAGACGCCCGCAAGCCGATTCCTGGACACTATTTGGGCAACAAACTGCAAAATGTGCCAGATGTTGTCAAAAAATTGTTAAAGTCCCCACAAAGCCCATCACCAGAAACAACGATTTCACCTGCCTATCAGGCAGCGTTAGACCATTTCGTCGGAAGGCGTTCTGCCATCGAAGCAGACCTACAAAAAGCGGGATCGTTCGATAATATTGCAGTCAACTTGCTGCAATATGCTAACCATGATTTGGGCAATAATATTGAAGCAGCCCTAATGTTGGGCAATATGGATTTGTTAGCTGTGAACATAAACTGGGTGAAAGGGCTGCTGATGAATTACCATTACAAGATGCCAGATGAGTTAATGCACAAATACATCAACATGTATTATCAAGCTGCAAAGAATAACCTTGAAGACGCAGGAGTACCGATTTTGGAATGGTTTTCACGGTTATTGAGCAGTGAAAAAACGTTACGTCCAATGCGTCAAGATAATTGAGGGTTTTCAACAGGCACTATCCTTGCGCAAGAATTTCTAACAACCGTTTAGCAAAGGAAGAACATATCATGAACAAAGTACGGTGGGGATTGCTCTCAACGGCAAACATTAATCGCCGATTGATTCCGGCAATTCGTGAGTCAGCGCGTGGCGAATTGGTTGCCGTTGCCAGTCGCAGCCAGGAATCAGCAGAGGCTTATGCTGAAAAGTGGGCGATTCCACAAACATTTGCCAGTTACGAAGCAATGTTGCAATCAGACACGGTGGATGCAGTTTATATCAGCCTGCCAAATCACCTGCACGCCGAATGGTCGATCGTTGCGATGCAGCACGGTAAACATGTTTTGTGCGAAAAACCATTTGCGATTAGTGTGGCCGAGGTCGATAAGATGATTGCGGCTTCAAAATCAACTGGAATGCATTTGGCAGAAGCGTTTATGTATCGGCATCATCCTCAGACAAAAGTTGTGGGGGAATGGGTAAGAAACGGCCGTCTTGGCGACATCACGCTCGTCCGTGGCGTGTTCAACTTTAAAATGAGGACTACCGAAAACGTGCGCCTCGTGGCTGAGTATGGTGGCGGCAGCATGTGGGATGTGGGTGTGTATCCGATGAGCATGGTGCAATACATTATGGGCGAACCGCCGGAAAGTGTACGAGCGGAGCAAATTATTGGTGCATCGGGGGTTGATGAGCTGTTTAATGGGCAGTTGAATTTCAGGTACGGCCGTATGGCTCAAATCAGCTCTAGCTTCCGTACACCCTACTACACGCACGTCGATATTTTAGGAACAGAAGGGCATTTGGTGATGAATCGGCCATTTACAGCTGTAGACACACCCACACGCAAGCTGATGTTTTATCCAGCAGAAGGCGAACCAGTAGAAGTCGATGTTCCAGAACAATCGCTCTATCTTGGCGAAGTGGACGATATGAATGCGGCGATTTTGGATGGGACTCCGAATTATTTAACACTTGAGGAAACGCGTAATCATGTGCGGACGACATTGGCTTTGTATGAGGCGGCGGGAAACGGCCGTGTTGTTCACCTCTCAGAAATTTAAACTATTTGGCATGGTTCAGAAATCAAAGAAACTTGCTTAACAATTTGTAGGGCGATTTTGTAAATCGCCTCAAGAACGATTTACAAAATCGTTTTACAATTTGTAAAGATGACTTTAGTTCAAAATGAACCATGCCAACTATTTTAATATCGATCACTTTGTACATTGTTAAATTAAATTTCTGCATTTCCCCGAAAACTGCATTTCAGACCATTTGCCTGTCAGAAAGTTTCCGGGGAAATGCACATTATTTTTGAACAGTGTCCTTTAGTTCACGAACAATTGTGTTCATGTCATTTCGATGAGTCTTCGAAGAGGAATCCCCACGATTTGTCAGAAGGTAGGGGTATCTCAATTTCCAGATATTATTCCAATTCGGCAATAAGTCCTTCCAGGTCTTCACTCGTAAAAAAATAATGCTCATGGCAAAAGTGGCAATCCACTTCGGCTCCACCTTCATTTTCTAGCATATGTTCCAACTCCTCAACACCCAACGAAATCAACGCCTGTTCGGTGCGTTCGCGGCTGCATCCACATTGAAAAAGCAAATCACGCTTTTCCAATATGTCGTACTCAATGCTTTCAAAAAGCTTTTCCAACACAGACTCAGGTTTTTCTCCAGCATGGAACAACTCTGCCAGTGGTGGCAACTCTTCCATCCGATCTTGCAATCGGGCCACAATATTATCTTGATAAGGTGGCAGCGCTTGAATCAACAACCCACCTGCCACTTCGATCTCGCCATCATCATTGGCATACACACCCATATTCACAAACGATGGGATTTGTTCGGACTGAGACAAATAGTAAGTCAACTCTTTTTCTAATGGTTCAGCCGCTAATGGCACCACACTTTCTGCCAGCTCTTTCAACCGTAAATCTTTGACAACAGTTAGCAAACCAACATTACCTAGGGCACCGGCAATATTCGGTACACCGTGCTGCAAAGGCAGCTCAACATCAGGATTTCCAACGTAGCCACGCACTTTGCCATAGGCGTTTGATTCGGCCAATATTTTTTGCAGCGGCCCATTACCTTCAAATTTTATCGCTACCCGCTGGCGCACTTTTAGCAATGCACCAAGCAGCGCAACGCCGGTTAGACCTTCAGCTAAAGCAACTGTGGCGGTTGGTTTTGTTTCATGCCGTTGGGCAGCTTCCTGAGTTAATTCGGTTGTAAAACAGGCCAACCCACGCAGGCCCGCTTCTTTTGCAATTACACGGATTAAATAATCAGTCACCGTGACACCTCACTTGTTAAATTGTTTCGCCAACTTTGACAACTGAAAGTCAATATAGGCTGCGAAACAATAGTTTTTAGCCTGGGGATTATAGGGGGTTTCTATATATATTCCATTAGTCCAGCATGATAAAGCAATAAGTCGCCTCGACGCTAGTCGGTGAATTTGTGTTGATTTTGCAGTGGGAAAGACGCCAACTTAATATAGCAGGTGAATTGCGAAATTAAGAAGGTGGAAAATGGATTCTCATGAAATGAGGTCGAAAAAAGAGGGCTAGTCGTGACGTCGGCCGTTTTCACGGTTGTGTCGGACCTTCCAAAAATTTTGGCGCCTAGATGGAAGGTGACCGACGCCACATTGATGCGATTAATGTATAAGAAAATTCTGACAAATCTACTTGCGTTTCCTTTAGATTATTAGGGACAGTCCCAAAGGTGCGACGCACTTGCAAACGACATTGTTGTGGCGCATTACACTGGGAAAAGTGCGTCGCACCTGAACGGTTACCTTTCAAAGTAATTCTTTAATGCTATATTTTTTGGTGCATCTTTGTGACTGGATGGACATCTGGTATAATGTCGCGCTTTGAAAGTAGGGGGTTTACTTCAATTTCCCCCTATGATATTTGGTGAAATATGAGTGATGCATTGTCTGAAATGACGCCTGAAGGTGAAAATAATCGGCGCTGTCCGTCTTGTGATTCGGTGGTTCGCATAGGGGAACAGATTTGCATTATGTGCGGAACGGCAATGCGTGAAGAAGCAACGGTTGAACCTGTGGCGGTTGTTTCTGAACCTGCTGCAGAGGTGGAGGAGGTGGAAACGGCCGTTTCTCCCCCACCACCCCCTCCAGAAGAACCAACCCCCATCAGACAATTTGTGCGCAAAACGGAAACGGCCGTTTCCGCCCCCCAAACCGTCGATTACAAAATGCGCGAACGTCAATCCCCCGTTGTGTTTGGAATGACCAGCATATTTTTCATCTTGATCATTGTGCTCAGTGGCTTGATATTGAAATATCAGGGACCTGTTTCGGCCGTGCAGTTCATGCCCACTATCACACCATTTCCACCCACACCCACCTACACACCAACCTGGACGCCCATTCCTACGGAAACCAGCCCGCCAACCCTGACGCCTACCATTACACTCACGCCTGCCCCAACTGAAACACTGCCTGCACCGCGCATCCACGTTGTTACCAGTGGAGAAACGCTGATAGGACTTTCCTTTATTTATCGTGTCTCACCAGCATCTATTGCGGAACTAAACGGCTTTGCAGCCGACGCCCAGGTGCAGATTAACCAAAATTTACAAATTCCGTGGCCAACACCCACCCCACCACTCGAAATCATCCCCATCGACGTAAATGGCGAAACCGTCGTGCTTGATCCCACCGATTGTGAACGGTACGAGGTGCAGGAAGGGGATTCGTTAGTCGGCATTGCCGCCCTTTATGGTGTTGGCTTCGATCAATTAGCATTGGTAAACCGCATCACCGACCCCAGTCTACTGCAACCAGGCGACACAGTTTGCATTCCTGAGGTGGTTTACGGCGGTGAAAATTTGATTCCGCCAACGGCGGGACCTTCTCCCACACCGTCACCCATTCCACCGCCACCTGGGCCTGAACTACTCTACCCCATCAACAACGCAACGGTTGAATCGCCTGACAATATTGTTACTCTGCAATGGGTGGCTGTTAAAAATCTGGCTGATGATGAGCTGTACATGATTGAAATCACGAATATGGATGAATTGGACAGTCTGCCGTTTCGCGGTTTTACGCGAGACAATGCTTTTCAGGTTCCCAGCAGTTGGCGTCCAATTGTTCCCGAAACACAGCGCATCCGCTGGCGGGTAAGCATTGTCAAAGTCACCGATACCCGTTCAGATGGCGTTCCAGTCTACACATTTGGCGGAAAAAACAGCGAAGATGCCTTTTTCTTCTGGCTAGGCGCAGTTCCCACAGCGACGCCAACGCCCACGCTGACGCCTTCCCCCATACCTACCCCCGAATCATAACAGCAGCAAACAAAATCAGTTGTTGACATTGAAAACATCTAGCAATATAATTAGCGCTGCTAATAATTAGCAGCGCTAATTAATTTCGGCGACAAAGGAGCCGCTTATGTCAAAAGACTTAGAAACCAACCCAGCAGAATATTTTTCCAATGATGTGGTCAAAATGGAAAAGATGATGCTGCAATTAAGCTGGTTGGCACACCGCCGCATGGCGCATCGGCTGAAGGATCATAATGTCACGATGTCGCAATACATGACATTGCGGGCGCTGAAGCAGCAAAACGGCCGTTCTACCATGACCGAACTAGCCGACGCCGCATTCCACGTCACCGCTACCGTTACCGGCATCATTGATCGACTAGAAGAACGCGAGTTAGTACGCCGTGTGCCAGACCCGGCAGACCGTCGCCGCATGAATGTTGAATTAACCGATACAGGTAATACTTTGTTGGATGAAATTAGCCGCAACTCGCTTTTTAACATCAACACATTCATGGACAAATTACCCCCGTCAGATCGAGAAAAATTTAGCGAGCTGATGGGCAAATACATCCAAACATTATTAACAGAATAGGGAGCTTTCGTGCAAAACAATAAACGAAATTTGTGGTTATTATTTTGCATGCTGGTCGTGATCATGATGAGATTTAGCATTGTAATTCCAATCATGCCATTTTACATTGAGCTTTTTGACGCCCGGGGAACCGAATTGGGGCTGCTGATGGCAACTTACGCAGTGATGCAGT
>QQUD01000493.1 GCA_008501785.1 Chloroflexota bacterium | reverse complement strand
TGGAATGTCAATGCACTCATGTGAGCCTCCATATAGGTAGTTTCATTCGAGTATACTATCAGGGGAGGCAATTGACGACCCGTATTAAGGCAAATTATGGGAAGTTCGAATTTGTTTTTAAGCAGCTATTTCTATACGTTTAACCTTTACAAGACTTTATTTATTCGTCGAGCCTTCTTGGCTACGATAAAATTACGATAGACACCAACTATTCAGTAGGAGGCATTTTTATGCGCGTATTAATTACCGGAGCAGCGGGCTTTTTGGGTTCGCATTTGAGCGACCGGTTCATTAAAGAGGGCCATACCGTTGTGGGTATGGACAATTTGATTACTGGTAACATGGATAATTTAGCTCAGTTGATGGGACATGAGCGATTTTCATTTATTCGACAGGATGTGAGTAACTATATTTATGTGGCAGGCTCGTTGGATGCAGTGTTGCATTTTGCATCGCCTGCCAGCCCCAATGATTATTTGGAGCACCCCATTCCCACCCTCAAGGTTGGTTCGTTGGGAACGCACAACACGCTTGGATTAGCTAAAGATAAAGGTGCTCGATTTTTGTTGGCATCAACTTCTGAAATTTATGGGGACCCTGAGATCAATCCACAACCGGAAACGTATTGGGGTAATGTGAACCCGATTGGGCCACGTGGTGTCTATGATGAGGCCAAACGATTTGCCGAAGCAATAACGTTGGCATATCAACGTTATCATGGCTTGGAAACGCGCATTGTGCGTATTTTTAATACGTATGGACCGCGGATGCGTTTGCATGACGGCCGTGTTGTGCCCAACTTTATCTACCAGGCGTTAACCGGTCAGTCGCTGACGGTTTATGGTGATGGCAAACGGACGCGTTCTTTCCAATTTTACTCAGATTTGGTAGAAGGTATTTATCGCTTGCTGCTGTCTGATGAAAAACTGCCAGTCAATATTGGCAATCCACGTGAAATGACGATTTTGGAATTTGCCGAGAAGGTGGTGGAGATTTCGGGAAGTAAATCTGAAATTGCGTTTGTGAATCCAACGGATGAACGAGTTGCAGATGATCCCAAGATGCGTCGCCCCGATATTTCCAAGGCAAAACGTGTTTTAGACTGGGAACCAAAGGTTTCTTTGGAAGAAGGCATTGCTGAAACGGTTGCCTATTTCCGCGAACGCGTATAAGTTTTTATGAGCAACCTGACAGGTTTTTCTTAATCTGTCAGGTTTTATTGTTTATGGCGTTATTGAAACGAACTTCGATTGGGCAGCTTGGACGCTGGCAACCTTTGTGGCTGTTGGGAACGGCCGTTATCCTTGGCCTCATTATATCCCAACTGCCTCTGCCCATTGCTGTGGGAGTGGTGGGGGGAACGGCCGTTTTGCTCCTCATTGTTATCCAGCCTTTGTTTGGATTGGCAATTGCGCTGCTGCTGGGGCCATTTGGGGCGTTAGAAAACGTCGTGTTTGGACCCTCGCTGTTTGACAGTGGTCAAATTGCGCTGATCGTGACTATTGGTGTTTGGATGGCACGTTCGTTAAGCCGCCGTCGCCTCAATATTTCGCGCACGTTTTTGCTGTTGCCCTTTGCTGCTTTCATTTTTGTGATGGGGTTGACGTTGCTGCAAGCCCGTTCACTGACATTTGGGTTTCGTGAGCTGATCAAATGGCTGGAAATGGCAGCGATTATGCTAATGGTGGTTGACCTGGGAAATGAGCTGCTTGAGCGTCAGAAACATAAACAGGCTTGGATGGTTTTGTTGGGGATGCTGCTGTTGACGGGGTTGTTGCAGGCTGGTATTGGTATTTGGCAGTTTGGGCTGCGTGGACATGGGCCAGAGCATTTCATCATTTTAGGGCAATTTTACCGGGCGTATGGCACGTTTGAGCAGCCGAATCCATTTGGTGGGTTTATGCATCTGACGGGGTTGTTGGCCGTAGGGACTAGCCTGGGGTTGGTTTCGATGGTTGGGTTGCGATGGTGGGGGAAGAGAGGGGGAGTTACGCAGAGTTTCACGGAGGACACACGGAGTTTCACAGAGAAAAGCAGAGAGGAGGGGTATGCGTTCTTTGCACCCTCTTTGGTGATATTTATCTTTGTAAGTGTAGCTGCGATGGTGCTGGCGCTGTTGTTGTCGTGGAGTCGGGGGGCGTGGTTGAGTTTTGGGGTGGGAACGGCCGTTCTCATCTTCTTCTGGCCGCGCAATCGAAAGGTTGGTTTTTTGATGGTTGGGCTTGGCATCATTGGCTTGCTAGTTCTTTTGCAATTCAACCTGATTCCGGCATCGGTGACTGAACGGTTGGTGAGCTTTACCCAAGATTTGCGGTTTGGGGATGTGCGCGGCGCTGACATTAATGATGCGAATTATGCCGTTCTTGAACGATTAGCTCATTGGCAAGCTGCATTAGACATGTTTCGTCACCAAATTTGGTTAGGCGTTGGATTTGGCAATTATGAACCAGCCTATGCCGAATATGCGCTGATTAATTGGCCCGATCCGTTAGGCCACGCCCACAATTATTATTTGAATTTATTGGCCGAAACGGGTGTGTTGGGCTTGATGGCATATGTGGGTTTTTGGACGGCCGTTTTCTGGCAAACAATCCGTGCTTTGCGCCAAAATAATTGGTTTTTGCGGGGCATGGTGTTAGGATTACTCGCTGCCTGGGTGGCCTTAGCCGTTCACCATTTAACAGACAAATTATACGTCAACAATATTTACGTTCATTTGGGTGTAATGTTGGGATTGTTGCAGCTTTTAGATTTAGAGCGAGATTGGGGGATTGAGAGAGTGGGAGATTAGGTTTTGACACTCTCCCACTCTCCCACTCTCATAATCTACTAAAAACAGGTATACGATATGGTTTCAATTTTTGTTAACGTTGCAGGCCGGTTTGGCATCAATAGCAAAGAGGCCGAGCGATTTTTTAAATTTGCGGTTGTGGGTGGAATTGGGTTTATTGTCGATTTTGGTGTTTCTAACCTGCTGCTCAGTCCATTTGATTATTTATTACAGGAAGGGCGAGGTTTGCATGATTTTGTGGCACGTTTTGGCGCGACACCAGAAGGTCAGGCGCTCTTGTTTGCTGGAACGATTTCGTTCATTTGTGCCATCATCAGCAACTTTATCTGGAATCGTTACTGGACATATCCCGATTCCCGCACAAAATCTTTTAGACGACAATTTTTTCAATTTACCGTTGTCAGCGTTGCGGGTATCATCATTCGTTCACCTATCCTTTCTTTTACATATGGTCCTTTCACAAATCTGGTTGCCAACATTCCATCTTTAACACCCTATGCACAGCGAATCGGCGCAAATCTGTCGCTCATTCTAGCTGTTGCGATTGTCATGTTCTGGAACTTCTTTATCAATCGGTATTGGACTTACAATGATGTTGATTTGTAATCACGAATGATTCAACTGTCATTCCGAAGTCCTCTGAGGAATTCCTATGGCTTGTCATGTAAAGAGTGATGGAATTTCTCGGAGGATACTTCGTAAGACATCAGCACAGGTTCTACTAAGAAAGTTGTCATTTCGAACGCAGTCTTCGGAGTGAGAAATCTTGCTTCGTGTCTGTCAATAATCCTTTGCCTCAAAGCAAGATTCCTCGGCGGACCTCGGAATGACGATTGCATGCCAAGTTTCTTCTTTATTCTGTGCTGGGTCTTCCCGGCATAGGTTACTCGAAATGACGTAAAACTGCTTATGCGGATAGGAATTGATTTAACGGCGGCGATTACACAGGGGGCGGGGATTGGTCGCTATACGCGGGAGTTGGTTCATGCGTTGATTGAGGTTGACCGGCAAAATGAGTACCGGTTTTTCTCGTCCAAATTGCCAGCACAACTACCGGTTCTCAATTCTATCCCTGTTGCACCTCATGTGTCTCACCATCCGGCTCCAATTGATGAAAGATGGCTGTATCGATTGTGGTATCGGCTGCGTTTACCGATTCCGGTGCAGTTGATGACGGGGCCATTGGATTTGTTTCATTCGCCTGATTTTGTGCTGCCGCCGGTGGTTGGCAATATTCCAACGCTGGTTACGGTTCACGACCTCTCGTTTTTACATTATCCAGAGACGTTTCCTGAAAAATTAGTCTCGTATTTGAATCAGGTTGTGCCGTGGTCGATAGGCCGGGCTACGCATATTTTGGCAGATTCGCAAGCAACGAAGGATGATTTGGTGAATTTGTGGCAAGTGGCGTCTGACAAAATTACGGTGCTGTATTGTGGTGTGAATGAGCGTTTTCAACCGGTGACAGATGCGGGGAGGATAACGGCCGTAACCCAAAAATACCACATCAACGACCAACCCTACATCCTCAGCGTCGGCACCGTGCAGCCACGTAAAAACTACCAGATGCTGATTCACGCCTTCGAGAAAGTAGCAGCCCGATTTCCGCACAATCTGGTGATTAGCGGTGGCAAGGGCTGGCTGTACGATGAGATGTTGGCAGAGGTGGAGAAAAGGGGGTTAAACGGCCGTGTTCGTTTCATCGGTTTTGTAGATGATGAAGATTTGCCTACGCTGTATAGTGGTGCGACCTTGTTTGTGTTTCCCAGCCTGTACGAAGGGTTTGGGCTGCCGCTGCTAGAGGCAATGGCCTGTGGGGTTCCGCTAATTACATCGAATGCGTCGTCGCTGCCTGAGGTGGTGGGGGAAACGGCCGTTCAGCTTTCCCCGCTACGACCTGAGTTGTGGACCAATGCCATGTTGCAACTCCTCGAAAATCCTCAACAACGTTCCCAAATTGTCGCCGATGGTTTCCGCCAGGTGCGCCAGTTTAACTGGACCCATTCAGCCCGACAACTGCTTGGCATTTATATGGAACTGGTGGATGGGGTGGGGAAGAAACGGCCGTGATTTGTGTTTTGACACTGTTGATGGGTTATAGCTGAGATCGAAGAAAGAGAACAGGCGCAATCAGAAGATTGAATAAGTGATCCTAGCGACCGCACAACTGGGGCAGCCTTGTTCGCCGACATCTCCGGCTTCACGCTACTCACTGAAGCCTTGACCTGTACGTGTAACCGGGGGCGGGATCCCTTAGATGCATCTCAAGTGATCTCAAGGTGATGGGCGGGGTCAGACGGGGTCGTGGCCGGCCCGAGATACTTCGTGACCCGTGCGTGTGCCTCGGCCTTAGTCTGGAACTGCGCGTCGCTCGTAATGGAACTCGGAGCCACGTCGATGACGGAGTTTTCACTGCAATGTCTTGAGACTTTACTTGGACCGAGTTCGTTGATCTTGTCGGTCATCTCCTGCTTGATAGTGGTGGCATCCTTGGCCGGTGTCGCCGCCTTGCCGGCTACGTACACGTCAATGACCTTGTCGCCATTGGAACCGTAGAGTTCCTTCTGCGCCGCAACGCTGGTGTTTTCAAGGTTGGTATACATTGCAGCGGCCTGTTCCGCCGGTGTACGCCGACCACTAGTGATCGTCGCGCTGGTTTCGCCAATCGCCGCGACGATTTCCTTCAGGACCTGAATTGCGTCGGCGGTAACACCTGTCCCGTTATTAGTCACGGTCACCTGATCGGGTGTGACCGCTTCGGCAGGTGCCCGCTGCACTTCTCCATCGTTTTGCTGCACCGCATGGGTCAACTCATGGGCAATCAACGCCTGTCCCTCCCGACCGTCCGGCTGAGACGCCCCTTGCCGAAAGAACGCATCTCGCTCCCTCGTAAATGCCTCCTGCTGATCCGATTGATTCAACTGGTCAGACTGGCCATTCGTAGGCTCGTGTGCCTCACTAAAATCTGCCTGCCCCATAGACCGTTGCAAACCAGCCTCCAAAGGCTGTCCACCTCGCCTGGCACGGTTACTGGCAGTTTCCAAATCTGGTGATGCTTCTTTTTGAATGGGTTGATGTTGGGCCGTTTGAGCCAGATGCCGACCGACGGCTTCATTACCAAGGGTGCGTTGAAGTTGCAACACATCACGCGGGGTCAGCAACCTGGGATCAAGCTTTGCTCGTTGGATTAGAGTAGCTGGGTGGCGTTGCTGCTGAGCATACATATCTAAATTTTCGGTAGCGGCTTTGGCACTCTTTGGCGAGTTGATTTTATCATTACGTTGTTTTTGCTCATTCGAGGGCATAGTTATCTCCTTTGCGTGGTCAGTAATTTCGACTCTCAGCAAAGTGGCCAACGATTTAGGATTCATGCGGGGCGATCAAGAACAAACCTGCATAAACCTTGTTGGACGAAGCCGGACTGGGGCAAATCATCTATATGGAATTCAAGCTGTTAAAATCGGTTTGCACAATCGCTACCAGCCATGAATTTGCAATGATTGTAACAGGTTAGCTGAGGAAAGGTCAATCAAAAAACAAGCCATTGTTGTGCAAAACAGCAAATAACAAATAGTAAGCAGCCCCAAACTAACGTGCTCTTAAAAGCAAACTGTTAAGCAGTATTGAGCTACAAATAGGCGC
>QQUD01000664.1 GCA_008501785.1 Chloroflexota bacterium | reverse complement strand
ACAAA
The DNA here is from genome assembly GCA_008501785.1 of Chloroflexota bacterium. Next base: position 6,433 of record QQUD01000664.1, on the reverse strand, counting down.
CACCACTGTGGCGAAAACAATCCTCAGAAATCGAAGCGGAAGCGTATACAAAATTCTATCAGCAAATGACGATGGATTTTGAAGCGCCAACCACGACCGTTCACTTTAGTTCTGATGCACCGGTGCATGTGCGTGCCTTGTTGTTTGTGCCAGCCAAGCGTGAACCGAGCATTTTAGCAGCCCGAAAAGAGCCAGGTGTGATGCTTTACTCACACAATGTGCTGATCCAGGAATATTGCACGGACTTGCTGCCAGATTGGCTTAAATTTGTAGATGGCGTGGTTGATTCCGAAGAGTTGCCGCTGAACGTCAGCCGTGAAACCGTGCAAAACAACCGCATGATGCGCCAACTTGGCAAAATGATCAAAGGGCGTGTCATTCGTCAATTGAAGAAAATTGCCAAAGATGATGCCGAAAAATATGCAGCATTTTGGAAAGAGTTTAGCCGTATTTTCAAAGAAGGGATGGCAATGGACCCCACCGCCAAGGATGACATGCTGCCCCTTTACCGGTATGCATCTTCCACATCTGCAGGCAAGCTGGTCTCGCTCGATGAATACGTAGAGCGGATGCCCGAATCGCAAGAAGAGATTTATTTTGTTTTGGGGGATACAGATGCCTCAGTTGCCAACAGCCCTCATTTGGACCCCTTTAAGTCCCGCGACATCGAAGTTTTGTACTGGACTGACCCATTGGATGCATTAATTGCACCAGCAATGGGTGAGTATAAAGATAAGAAGTTCCGCAATATTGATGATGCGGGGTTGGAACTGCCAGAGTTGGAAGGCGATGAGGCAGAGAGCGATTCTGCTGAATCCCTCCTTCCTGAAGCTGATTTTAACCGTTTTGTAGGGCATTGCGTGACGACATTGGGTGAGCGCGTGATTGAAGTGCGCGAATCGAAGGTATTGAAGGATAGTCCCGTGCGCCTTGTGTCACCAGAAGATGCACAAGGCCGCGAGATGGAGCGGATTCAACGCTTATTTGGACAGGAATATGAAATTCCCAAGCGCATCCTGGAAGTGAACCGCAAACACCCACTGGTTGCCAATTTGGCCCGCATCATTGACGAACAACCTGATTCTGAAATGATTAATCTGGGAATTGAGCAGCTTTACGCCAGTGCGCTGGTGCAGGAAGGGCTGCATCCGAACCCTGTCGAGATGCTGCCCCGTATTCAAGAACTGCTGATGCTGGCGGCGGAAGCCTCTCTGAAAAACGGGAAATAAAAAAAAGATCCTTGTCATTTCGACGAGTCTTCGAGGAGAAATCCCTACCGTTCGTACCTAGGGTAGGGATTCCTCGGAAGACTTACTAGGAAACTCATGTCATTTCGAACGCAGTCTGCGGAGTGAGAAATCTTGCTTCGAGGCTATCAATAATTCTCGGTTTCAAAGCAAGATTCCTCGGCGGACCTCGGAATGACAATTGCATGACAAATTTCTTCCTCTAAGACATTTATTCCTAATTTGTATCAGCACTTGATTTGCGGCCGATGGCAACAGAAGTGCTGTCTGTGATATCGCCAACTTCCGTTTTATCCCCCTGATGATGGTCGCCCTGATAAAGAGAGCCGAAGACGTTGTAAATGTTTCTTTGATCGAATGGGTTGCCTGGGTGTTTTTGCATGTGCCGGATGTCGTCGCCAATTAAACCATGAATGGCTACATAGTTATATGGGGGATTGTTGCACTCGATAGTGTCTCTTCTGTGAGCTAATCGGTCGAGTAAATCTTTCAGATTAAAGAAGTGGGGTTCGAGGCGAGGGGCGCAAGCAGTACAGTTGCAGGGGATTCGTTTTTCGTAGCGTAGCTTAGGGAAGCCAAGATGTAGCTCATCAAGCGCCTTAACCACTTCCATCAGCAGGTCACGTTTGTTTTGGCCGGAGATACGGATGCGGATTTCATTTTCACCGCGCAGCTCTAGCAGTTCGGCACGGGCATAGCCGTTGTTGAGGATGACGCCGGAGCGCCAAACCAGGTCTTGGTTTTCGATGCGATCATGGAGTTTGACAATGGCGCGGCTGAGAATGCCGCGTGGCATGAAGTCGGGGTAGTGGTAACGGAGCTGGCGATTGTCTTCATGATCCCAGGTGTAATCGGGAACTTCTGGCTCGAGCAGTTGCGGAGCGATGAAGGTATCTGGTTGGTTTGTTAGCGGGTAGCATAACTGGAAGTTTTCCATGAGGCGCAGTAAGTGGTGGTGGTGACCATCATATTTTGGCTCGTGCCAGAGCGTGTGCAGTTCGGATCGTGTAAATTGGCCCCAGTTTTTGACGATTGTTTCACTGTCAAGGACGCGGTAGACGGCATCAAGCCCCCAGGTGGGCTGTAAGATGACCAAATCGCCCAAAACAGCATCTTTTTGAAAGTGCAAGATGTCGCCAAGGTGGTGCAGGTAATCGCTGAGTTGGAGTGCGTTGTCTGTGCGCTTGATGTAATGTTCGGTGCAGACGTTCAGGTATTGTTGCTGGGTGATGGTGTCGCGTGAGTCCTGACTGAGGGCTTCGCGGACGGCAACCCAGGTAGCGGGGCGTGGTTTGCCCACATGGTCTAATGTCAGGAAGCGGTATTCTAGATTGCGGAGCAGGGTGGGCCAGTTGTCTGCGTCGGGGACGTTTTCGAGGTCGAGTTCGATCACGTCTTTGAGGTTGGCGAATCGCTTGCGCAGTTCAGGTAGGTTTTCGATGAAAAAGCGGCTGCCGTGGCGGCGATTGCGATTTTTGAGCAAGATGATGGGACTGTCACCACCGAATGTTTCTTGCATACGCAGCCAGGTGTAAAAATCAGTATGCTGCTGTCGCGTATCAGCGACCAGCACATAAACGGAGCGGCGCGTAAGGAAAAATTGATGTGTCGCAAAATAAACTTCCTGCCCGCCAAAGTCCCAGATGTTGACCCTGTATTGCTCTTCATCACATTCGGGTGGTAGTGGAAAATGCCATGTGACAATATCGATACCATCGGTGCTTTCTTCTTTTTTAGGAAGTGGCGCGTGTTTGTCTTGAAGTTTGCAAGTCAACGAGGTTTTGCCAGCACCACCTTCGCCAATAATAAGCAGTTTCGCCTCATAAAAGGTAACCGTGCGCGCTTGCAGTAATTGGTTAAAATAGCGATGGAGGGCTTCCAAATTAACGGTTGAAAATGAATGTTTGAGAGCGTCTCCTAAGATTTCTGGTGGCGGATCGGTGATGGGGTTATTGTAACAATATAGCGTGTTTAACTTTGTTAATTGGTGCAGCCAGTCTGGCAGCTGAGTTAGCAGGTTGTAGCTGAGGGCGAGAGATTCGAGTTGTGTATGTTCGCACAGCCAGTCTGGTAATTGGGTTAGCTGGTTATGGCTTAGGTCAAGGGATTGAAGTTGTGTATGTTCACGCAGCCAGTCTGGCAGTTGCGTTAGCCTGTTTCCGCTAAGGTTAAGGTTTTTAAGTTTGGTAAGGTGTCTCAACCAGTTAGGGAGTACGTGGAGCCGATTTTGGCTAATGTTGAGGGATTGGAGTTGGGCAAGTTTAGTAAAGCTAGGTTGTCTGACGGGGTGTGCATACAGTCGATTTTGACTGAGGTTGAGAGATTGGAGTTGGGCAAGTTGGCTAAGCTCGTCGAGACTAGCTAGCTGGTTTTGGCTGAGGTCAAGGGTTTTGAGTTGAGTGAGGTGTCGCAGCCAGTCAGGGAGCTTCAACAGCCCATTGTTATTAAGTTCAAGGAATTGAAGTTGAGTGAAATGGCGTCGCCCATCAGTGCTTTTTAGCTGATTTTGGCTGAGGTTGAGAGATTGAAGTAGGGTAAGATGGCGTAACCCGTTGGGGAGCATAATCAGCTTATTGTAGCTTAAGTCAAGCGACTGAAGTTGAGTGAGGTGGCGTAGTTGGCTTAAATCTTTAATTGCGACTGGTTGTTCACGTAGATTCATGCCATGTAAATCTAGATCGGTGCTGTTTTTTCGTATAGCTTTATTAATACGCTCAGATATTTCCAATGTATTGTTTGCACTCATTGTTTATTCCTGATTGGTTTAAAGATTATTCTGACACTGGCATTTATCGTAACTCACCCTTCATACAAAACATAATTGGCAGGTTCTAAAATGGTTTGATCGCCATTTTTTATGCCATTAACCATCTTCGCTTACTTATACATAGAGCATCTTGTTACTATAACACAATCTGGAAATTGGGTGCTTTGGCAAAAAACATTAGGGTCTAGTTACGGCCGTTAACACCCGCCGCCCCACACTCTCCGCCAAAAACACCTTATCCGTATCCTCAATCATCACAATCGCAAAATAGTGGGCATTTTCATGCGTCATTGCGCCGAGGTACCAGCCGTTGGTGTTGCCTTTGGGACCGGCTAGGACCAAGATGTTGTGTTCACTGATGGTGGTGTCGGAATTGGAAAGCGCTTCGCGGAATATGGCGGCGACATCGGCGGAAACGGCCGTTTCCCGCTCCAAAACCTGTGGTGACTGCGACTGCCATGTACCCGCGTTGTCTTGCACGGCCGTAACCAGTTGCAGGGTAGGTAAACGACCGTCAGTCATCAGCGCCATCCAGGCAACGGCGGCTTGCAGAGGCGTAATCGTCATCGTATCCTGGCCGATAGCGGCCAGCAGCGGGTCGGTGAGTGGCTCCCGATCGCTGATTTCGGTATTCAGCGGCACTTCGGGGATTTGGGTGAGTGCAAATGACGCAAACGCTTGATCAAGCCCCCCTAAACCTAGATTATTGCCGAGTTGGCGCATCGCTGCCGGACAGCGAGCAATTAGCACTTGTCGCCAATTGGTCGGTTCGACTGGTTCCTCGACACATTGTTTGGAACGGCCGTTAACCTGTACCGGCTCATTCACATTTTCAACCACATCGCCCAATTGAATTTGCCCTGTGTCAACGGCAGCAGCCATGATAAATGGCTGTAACACGAGTCCCGGTTGGTACTGGCCTTGTGCTGTGCGATTTAACAGTGGCGAATTTTCATCCGCGACCAGCGTATCAAACTGTTCATCTAACTTGTTTGGGTCGTAATCAGGGTAGCTGGACATGGCGATGATTTGAGCGGTGGGAATGGTGCTGTCCGCAGGCATGGTGAGGAGTAGCAATGCCCCTTTGTGATCACCCAAAATTGCCGCTGCTACTTGCTGCCAGCGGGCGTCTATGGTTAGTTGAATGTCCTGGCCCGATTGGGGCATATGCAATAGATCGCGCCAATAGGCATCCCAGGCATCTACAGTGTCCCCGCGTAAAATTGTTGCAAAACTTTCCTCAACGCCGCCTGTGCCGTGGCGAAAGCTGTAGTAACCAACTGCTGGTCCGCTGTTGGGAACGGGATAAATACGAGAAACTGTGTCTTCTATGATCACGGATTCTGCCAGAATATGGCCGTTTCTATCCACAATATTCCCGCGCCGAATCTCAAGCTCTGCTTCGACCAACCTGGGGTTGTCCTCACGAGCCAAAATGGAAGGCGCACGCACGACGCTCCAAAAAACAATGGTCAATGTTAGTAGGATAAAGCTGCCAAGAATGACGAGATTTAACCGTTGTAGCTGTAATTGAGATGAATGTTTCATGTTTCAATTTTCAATTTGGGATGACATGTAAACGAGTAAACCGGCCATGATGCTGCTAATGAGCAAGGAACTGCCGCCATAGCTGATGAATGGCAGCGTGACGCCAGTTAACGGCAGCAACTTTGTGACGCCGCCCATAATCAAAAATGCCTGCGCCGTGAGTAAAATGGTGATACCGGCAGCGAGATATTTGTGAAACGGCCGTTTTGCCAACATCGCAATCCGCAGCCCCCGATGCGCCAACAATGCAAAACATGCCACCACGCCAATGCTGCCAATCAAGCCCCATTCCTCAGCTATGGCCGCAAACACAAAATCAGAATGCACAACTGGAATATAATCGGGCGCACCGAGTCCAACACCTTGCCCGATGATGCCACCAGAAGCCAGTGCGTAAAGCGACTGCACAATTTGAAAGGCGCGACCATCTGCATCAGGCCATGGGTTTTGCCACGCATCGACGCGCAGCGCGACCACATCAAACATGAAGTAGGCAAAAATCCCGCCCAGCAGCAGCAGTCCCAGGCCACCCCAGACGTACAATGATTCACCAGATGCCAGGTAAAGCAGCGCTAAAAATACTATGAAAAACAGGGTAGCTGCGCCTAAATCTTGCTGCCAAACGAGCAAAATCATGCAGAATCCCCACATCAATAAAAGTGGGGCAAGGTAGGGGATGGGGCCAAAACGGCCGTTATGCCCTTTCAGCTTCAGCAGAACCTCTCGTTCATCAAAGTAACTCGCGAGAAAAATGACGAGCAAAATTTTTAGCAGCTCAGACGGTTGGAAGTAGACGGCTGGCAGTAACGGAATGCGCAGCCAGTAATTTGCTGAAATGGCTCCAGCCGGATTAACGCCAAAAATAAGCGTC
>QQUD01000468.1 GCA_008501785.1 Chloroflexota bacterium | reverse complement strand
TCTGAGCTGAAGTACGGTCCAATCGGCAACCTGATTGACCGTTTTTTCGTAAAGAAACCATACGAAAAAGGGATGCATGCATTGCTAGCTGGTTTGAAAAAGTTTGTAGAGAACGGCCGTTAACAGAACTCAAATTATTTGACGAAAACTCGCCTTCTTTGCAAAATTAGGCATGGTTCAAAAATAAATGGATGATCTTTACACATTTTGGGCGGACCCTTGTGGTCGCCCTCCTAGTACTGAAGCAAACATCTTTTGACGGGTAGAATTGTCGCAAATTGCTTCAGTTTAAGTGTTCCGACTTGACTGTTTACCCGTCAAATTTTGTTTGTCGGAACACTAGGTTGGATTTGTAAAGATGATTTGCTTCATTTTGAACCATGCCCAAAATTACAAATTGATTTTGATTCATTGAGGGCGATTGTGGATACTTTATCAAACATAACAATCTGGGATGTCATTGCCGCCTATTTTGTGGGGCATGATGAGCTGTTAGGAACGATGGCATTTGCAGCGAACAGAACGGCCGTTACCCTACAAATTGTATTTCTGGCTGGATTGTCAGATGCAGTCGGGAATTCTGTGATATTGTTGGCGAATCGAATACGGCCGTTTCGCTTCCTGTTAGCCATCATCGCCAATGCCCTCCTCTACCTGTTTAGCTACTTCGTTTCAGCAGCATCCCTCGCCCTCATTGCCACGCAGGTCTTTGGGTTGGTCGTCGATTTTCCATTCTTTTTTTCCGTTGTGGCTCTGAGCTACATTCCCATCCTGTTTAGCGTTCTCAGCTTCTTGCCCTACTTTGGCTATCCTATCAACTTGCTTTTATACGGCATCTCTGCCATTTTTCTGGTACGCATCCTCATTGCAGCGACCAGCTTAACCACCCTCAGCGCCTTTTTCTGTACAATTCTTGGATTTATCTTCCTCAGCTCCATCAGAGCCACAGTGGGTCGCCCCGTCATTCATTTTGGACAATGGGTTGTCTCGACTGCTGCTGGCCGCAAATTAGAAAACAATATCGAAGCAGCACTCAAAATCCAGGGAGGTAGGCCCACATGATCGGCACAATCCTTACAATCTTGCTCATTGTACTCTTGCTGGCCCTATTTACGGCTCCATTTGAAGCACTGGAATGGTGGGTAGATTGGTTCAAAGATGATCCGACCATTGCCAAAATGCTGCCACCCGATTCTCACCGGTGTGACGCCCCTTACTATTTGGTCTACTTGACAGGTGTTGGCAGCATGGAACCAGATAAACATTCTTGGCGGGAAACGCAGTTATTTGTTGCACTTGAAAAAGCATTGCCAAACGCAATCTTGGTCGATAACATCTTTCCGTATTCAATGAACAATGTCGCACTCACCGGCAATCGAATTTTTAGCTGGATGTGGAAATTTGCCCAAAAAGCACAATCTAATTCATTCCGCTCACCTGCTGGCATGATCATCAACTTTCGCAACATTGCTCAGGTAGGTGTATCTGTTGATCACCGATATGGACCGATTTATGATCGCGGCAGCGCCCACCTCGTGCGCAAAGCCTTAGCCTATCACGGCTACCCTTTCGATAGCAAAATTCCCGTTTACCTGATTGGTTACAGCGGTGGCGGCCAAATTGCCACAGGAGCCGTTCCTTACCTCAAACAATATCTCACCGGGCCGCTTTACGTCATTTCTATTGGTGGTGTTTTTGGGTCTGACCCTGGGCACATGCAGGCTGACCATTTTTATCATTTGGTAGGTAATGGCGACAAAGTCGAACGGCTCGGGCGGATCGTTTTCCCGCGCCGCTGGCCCATTTGGCGTCATTCTCAATGGAATCAGGCACGCAGCAGCGGCAAAGTAACCATCATACCCGTCCAGGCTCGTGCTCACACTGGCCGCAATGCATATCTCGATCCCAAAAACGGCCCCAGCGACACCCAAAGCTACCTCGACGAAACCGTCACTATCATGGCAAATATCATTCAATATAAACCACCATCATAGGACTAACCAAGATTGGAATAATCTTGGTTTCTACACCAAAGAAAATTGGGCCAATCTCTCGTTGGCCATTTAGACTGATAAGGAATGGCAAGCATTTATGGGTTCAATAATAATCCGTTTTGCATCCTGACCAACAACCAAAGTCACTTCACTGTATAGACAATTGCAATACAGCGGATTGTTCTTGGTGCTTCAACCGTTTCCTCCTCCCTTCCAATTAATCATAAATATCCCTCCCCCAATAATCACCACCCCAACCAGCATCCCCCACGTCACAATCTCATCCAGCACCAGCACTCCCAAAATTACCGCCACCACCGGAATCAGATACGCTGTGAGCGAAAATGCGGTTGCACCAAAGCGCCGCATCACATAAAAAGCCATAAATTGACCACCCAACGCGCCAATCAGCGCCGCATATCCCAATGAAACGTAACCTGTAACGGTAATTTCCGCTAACGAGGTATCGGCCACCAACAAGGTAATGACTGCCAACACCAGCGCCCCCACACCCAACCGTATCCCGGTTACCGTCATCGGATCCATTTTCTTCATGTGTTGGCGCACAAACATCGCATTCGCTGTTTCCGATGTCACACCAATCATAATCAACCCAAACCCCAGCGGGCTGGCCCGTCCTACATCAGCTAACCCACTTTCTCCACGCACAGCTAGAAACAGTGTGCCTGCCAGCGCCAATAAAACGCCCAATCCCTTATGACGTGTCAACTTTTCATCTGGCAAAAAAAGGTGTGCGGCAATCACCATCATCACCGGGGCCGCCGTTAACAGAATGCTGGCCACACCGCTTGATTGGTATTGCAGCGAGAGAATAAATGTACTCATGGGGATAGAAACACCGAGAATGCCGCTGATGATTGCGGAACGCCAAACGGCCGTTTCCCTCGGCAGCCTGTGCCCTGTCAAAAATAAAAAAGGTATAAAAAACAGTGTCGCAATTGTTAATCGCAGTGCGATGAAAAGCAGCGGGTCAAACTCACGAATGCCAAAACGACTGGCAACCATATTCGTGCCCCAAAACAAACTCAACATGCCAATATATGGAAAAGCTTTTGTATGCATAGCCGCTAAGTTTATCTGATGCAGCAGGGTTTGCGAATCGAGACAAACAAGCAACTGCCGAAAATTGACAGCGAACTGAGTCATACTCAAGTATTAGAAATTAGTTCGACATACGATATTTGTCACCGACCTTTTATGACATTAATCCTTGTGTCTAATGTTAGCATACGCTATCATTCTACCAAACAAACGTTTGGTAAGTGAGATATGGCAAAAAACAACACACGATCTGAAATTTTGCAACACAGCAGAGACCTCTTTCAAGAACAGGGGTATTCTGCAACAACGGTTCGGCAAATTGCCAAACGAACTGGCTGCACGGCCGGTTCACTCTACTATTTTTTTGAAGGTGGCAAACCTGAAATCCTGCAAGAAGTCATTCGCTCCTATGGGCTTGATCCAGTAGACAAACTGTCTTGGGTAATTGAGGAAAAATCATTAGATGATTTGATTGATCGGCTCATAAACGAATTGCCTCTTTACTTTCAAGAAGTAATCAAACGCCTAAATTGGCTTCAGTTAAATCCGGCTCAACTGACTGATGGTGAGTTCAAAATGATGCGCAAATTTCCCCTATCACTGTTTGAATCAATCCAAAAAGGGGTCAACTTGCACATCGACAACTCGCAGAAAAGTCAACAGATTACCTGGATGATTTATTGTTCACTTTATGGATACGTTGATGTATTTAACAAAATCGGAACAGTTGTTGACGCGTCATTTGATATTAATGAGATGGGAAATACTGTCAGAATCGCAATAGACGCCCTCGTCAATCATAACGCTAGTTAGCGAAGGGAGACCACAATGCCTGAAAAACAGAATTTGAACCGTAGAGATTTTTTGAAGATGGGCGGATTAACGGCCGTTTCCCTCCCCATCATCACCAAAGTAGGCACCATCGGCAACCACGATTTGATCGAATCAGAAGAAGCATATGGTGGCTTTCTCGTCCGTACCCTGGCAGATGGCGAATCCGCCATTGAAGTTGATGATGCCATTTATCAGCGCTTCGACGCCACCAATGTCATCTTCAGCCGCAACGTTTGGGATGAGGACTATATCAAAAGGGTAGATGAAACCGAGTTGGCGTTCAAACCCAATGATCCTGGATATTCTCACCTGGATGTCGCTTTATCAGGTGCTGCAAATTTCTTAGGGGGGTATGACGGCACCAACTCCCCTTTGACGGGGAAGCACAATGGTTTATTAGGATTAAATCCGAGCGCACTCTCCAAGGACAGCGTCACGTTTGATGGCCCCTGGGATCACAGTCAGTTTTCACCGGAAGAAGTGGCTGGGTTTGTCAAAAAAGCGGCCCTTTTCCTGGGGGCTTCTCTTGTGGGAGTCGCCCCGCTGAATGAGCGCTGGATTTACAGTCATTCTTACGACTTTCTTGCAGGCGGGAGGGCACCCATCGAATTTACAGAAGTCATTGTGCCAGAACTGCCTGAGGGACAAGTCTCACTGCAAGAAGCTGGGGAACGCATCAAGACGGAGATGCAAAAGCTGGAAGGGGAGGAAATCAAGGCCCTCTTGATGGATGTCATGGAAAATGTCGATCCATCTTTGTTGCCTGCCGATGCGCCACCCGTTGGGATGATCAAAATATTACCCGCCAGTCAATTTAAAGATAACGTTTCCAAATTCTTGACGATGCCCAAACCAATCCTGGACCTATTTGCAGAAAAACTGGGGATGGATTTTGAAATCGCCAACGTTGATTTGGGTGAATCGGCGAAACCACGCTATTTAGAAGATGGCACCCTCGCCATCCCTGAAACCATGCAAAATGTAATTGTATTGGCTTTCGAGATGGACTATGACTCTATCGAATCAACGCCCACAGTACAAGGCGACATCGGCACAATGGATGGTTACTCCAAAATGGCAATCACTGCTGGCTCGTTAGCGCAGTTTATTCGTCGGTTGGGATATAACGCCATTCCTTGTGGGAACAACACAGGTGTGAGTGTGCCACAAGCCGTTGAAGCAGGTCTTGGCGAGGGAGGACGCAACGGCATCCTGATTACGCCCAAATATGGTCCTCGCGTCCGCCTGTCAAAAGTGATCACCGACCTGCCGATGGCTTTCGATAAACCCATTAAGTTTGGTGTCAAAGAATTTTGCGAAGTTTGCAAAAAATGTGCCCAAGAATGCCCCACCCAGGCAATCCAATACGGCGAACAAACGAAGGAAGCTGCCACCATTAGCACCAATCCAGGTGTGATGAAATGGTCTGTCAATCCTGAAGATTGCTACATCGGCTGGACAGCCAACGGCAGCGGCTGCGGCATGTGCATCAAAACCTGCCCCTTCAACAAGCCCGAAAGCTGGCTGCACGATGCTACCCGCATTCTCATTGGCGCAAAGGTTGGGTCAATCGACAGCCTATTGGTCAAATTAGATGATGCCTCGGGGTTTGGAAAATCGGAACCGGCAGATGGCTTCTGGGAAAGTGAACGTTTTATTCATATCAAAAGCTAGATTTCGAATTTTCTCGGAAGCTAAACAAAAGCGATTGCTTGAGCTGCTTGTGCAAAGCTTCTGGGAAAATAGAGACAACAACGGAGAGTAAACAATGATTATTGCTCATCTACTGATTGGCGCACTGGCAATGACGGCCGTTTTACTACTAATCAACTACACCCAAAAGCAAGCACAAAAACCATCATGGTGGCAATGGATGTTAACGGTGCTATGCATTCTTTACACAGTCTTTGTTTTAGAACTGATTGTCGGCTTTTTCGCAGAAGGTGCGCCGCAAGCAGCGCTAGTTATGGGACTGGTAACGGGTATCTTTGCCATCATTTGGGGCGTTTTACTGCGCCGTTTTGTGTTTACAAAGGCTGCATAATTGAGGGGATCTGGAAGCCAGCGACTTTATACGGCTTTTGATTAAAGCGTTACACAGTGAAACTCTGTGACTCCTCTGTGTGACTCTGTGTTCCCAACCAGCAACAAGATTTTATTTAGGGCTGTAAACGGCCGTTTAAATAGTTAGCAACATAGTTTTGTAAATCAATTGGGGGAATCGGCACCCCCAATGCTGTCCCCTGAATCATGTTTGTAGCAATTAACGGGCCGATCAAACCTGCGACTGCATGTAAAAAATGCTCCTGTTGTAGAATCCCCTCAGCTTGATACCGTCCCAACAATTGCCCTACCGCATAAATCATCCCCATTGGCCTATTGATGATATCAACCAATTCTGGGTTACGATGTATTTCTAAAATAATCGAATAAATAAATTGGCCGCTTTTTTCAGCTGCCCCTTGATACATTTGGATCACCCGCAACAAGTCAGCGGCAATATCTCCTGTATATTACCCTATCTATGGGTTTTCATAACGGGTTTTCTCT
>QQUD01000090.1 GCA_008501785.1 Chloroflexota bacterium | reverse complement strand
GACAAAACGGTAGGTGGGATTCGTGTAGTCAATGTTGGTGCGATAAGCAATCCGCATATGCCAGATTTACGAGCTACCTATGTCTTATTACAAGCAGATGAAGCTGGTTATGCGTTGGATTTGCATTGGGTTGATTATGATCGAGAGGCGGTCATTTCTGCGATTCGGTGTGTTCATTACCCTGCACCAGATTATTTGATAGGGTATTTTCAAGGGAAAGTCATCTCGAATATTTTCAAGCAGAAATAATGGGCAATTTAATGGTGATCGTGCTGCCTTGATTGGGTCCTGGGCTGGTTGCTGTGACGTTGCCCCCATGCGCATGGGCAATGGCTCGCACAATTGCTAAACCAAGCCCTGACCCGCCTTTGTCGCGGCTGCGTGATTGCTCAATGCGGGCAAAGCGGTCAAAAATGTGTTCGAGCTGTTCTGCAGGAATGCCGTCGCCGGTATCGTTGACTCGTAGGTGGAGTAGATTGTCGATTTGTTCGGCTTGTAGCGTAATAGTGCCACCTGCTGGCGTGTGTTGGATGGCGTTGTTGAGTAGATTGTGCAGACTTTGACGCAAACGAGCCTGATCCGCTTGAATGGTGGGCAGTGCGCCGAGGAGTTCGGGGCGTAGGGTAATATTTTCGGCTTTGGTGAGGGGGGTGAAGGTAACGGCCGTTTCCTTCACCAATTTCACCACATCCACTGATACCATATTCATCGGCAGTCGATCTGCTTCTGCATGAGAAAGTTCACGTAAATCTTCAATCAGGCGTGTCAAATGCAGCGTTTGTTCGTAAAGACGAGCAATCTCCTCTTTTTCAAGTGGATACACATCGTCCAAAATGGCGCGTAAATTGCCTTGAATCACAGTTAGCGGTGTGCGCAGTTCATGTGCCACATCTGCCAATAAATTTTGCCGTAGGTCCTCTGCGTTTTCTAGTTTTGCAGCCATGTCATTAAAAGAAGTTGCTAATAACTCAATTTCCTCACTGCCAGTGACTTCAACGCGGCGGCTTAAATCTTTAGCCCCAATTGCCCGCGCAGCATTCGTTAATTTGATGATGGGTGCTGTTAAATTTCGGCTCAATAAAATGCCCGCAATCGTTCCAATCAGGCCCCCAACGGCCAAAAATACGCTAAGTTGAATTAATATCGAGCGTCGGAAAAATTCACCCAATATCTCAATTTGTTCTGTAGTGAATTGTGCCATAATTTGCAGAACTTCTTCGCCAGGTCCGGGGGTTGGTGTAATATTTCGAATGATGGCCATCAGTCCAAAAGGTAAAAAGGTTGCCAGAAAAATGACAACTAAAAACGAGGTGATAAAGCGAACGTGAAGTCGTTTCATAGCGGTCCCTTACAGTTCTGCCAGCCGGTAGCCGATACCGTAAACGGTTAGCACATAGGTTGGCTTTTTTGGATCTGGCTCAATTTTGCGGCGCAGGTTTTTGATATGGCTGTCGAGTGTGCGGTCCATGCCCACATATTCATGCCCCAGGCCGCGTTCAATCAGTTCACTGCGCGTAAACACGTACCCTGGATTTTCCATCAGGATGTGCAGCAGATTAAATTCGGTTGGCGTCAGGTCGATGGTCTTATTATTGACGGATACTTCCCGTTTGCCGACATCTAAGGATAGCTCGCCTTCTTGAAATGTTTCTGAAGCTGGTGTAGTGCTTCCCTGCATGTTTCGTTGTTTAGCACGTAGCTGTGCCCGGACGCGGGCAACGACTTCTGGTGGGTTGAATGGTTTGGTGACGTAATCGTCTGCACCTAGCTCTAAACCGATTATTTTGTCGGTATCTTCAACGCGAGCGGTAAGCATGATGATTGGGGTTGCCATCAGTATGGTGTCGTTGCGCACGGTGCGGGTGATGTCCCAGCCATCCATGTCGGGCAGCATCAGATCGAGGACCAATAAATCGGGACGCTCGCGGCGCAGGGTGTGAACGGCCGTTCCACCATCATACGCCACCAACACCTCAAATCCAGCCTTCTCCAGGTAGCCTCGCAGCAGCCGCACAATTTCTTTATCATCATCAACCACCAGAATTTTTTGTTTCACCATGCTTCCTTATACCATAAAAATATGTTGAGGTGTAGCCGCAATTTCCGAATCGCGACTATATACCAATTATATTGAAATAATATGGAGAAATTGTGGAGAGTGACTGAAATATTTATGGATTGTGTAATGATTTGGTAGAGAATGTCTATTTTGCTTGCTTTGTTGGCATTGCATGATACAACCCCGTTAATTGTATGAGGAGTATTTTCATGAAAACGAATGTTGTTCCACCTGATGGGACATTGAACGAGGAAACGGCCGTTTCCGACCCCGACGAATTTCAAACTTCACAAGTTTTTACCGTTGCTGGTGGTCACTTTGTCCACGACACGTATAGTGCTTTTCTGGCCCCGCTGCTGCCGCTCATTCAAGAACGGTTGGCAACAGGATATGCATTGACAGGCAGCCTGGCAATTTTTGCCCAGTTGCCAAGCTTACTCAACCCGTTTCTTGGGTATTTGGCCGACAAAGTGAGCCTGCGCTACTTCATCATTTTAGCACCGGGGATTACGGCGACTTTGTTCAGCAGTCTGGGTTTGGTGCCCAATTACCTGACATTGGCGCTGCTTCTCGTTGCTGCTGGGGTGAGTATTGCTGCCTTTCATGCGCCAGCTCCGGCGATGGTTGCGCGTGTCTCTGGCAATCGTGTCGGCAAAGGGATGAGCATTTTTATGGCTGCTGGCGAGTTGGGCCGCACGCTTGGCCCGGTAGTGGCAGTGGCAGGTGTCAGTTGGTTTGGCTTAGAAGGTATTTGGCGGTTGGCTTTTGTGGGGTGGGGCGTATCGGTGATTTTGTATTTTCGCCTGCGTACTATTTCTGCACGCCCGAAAACGGCCGTAAGCGGCAATTTGGCTGCCCTTTGGCCGCAGATGCGGCGCTTGTTTAGTGTCATCATTTGGCTGGTTGGCGCACGTGTCTTTTTACAAGCATCCATTACCACTTACCTGCCAATTTTTGTAAAAGATGCTCTCGGTTTGAGCCTGTGGTTGTCGGCTGCTTCTTTGACAATTTTAGAGGCGGCTGGTGTGGTGGGCGCTTTGTTTACCGGTACATTTAGTGACAAATTGGGCCGAAATCGTATGCTGCTCATTTTGTTGTCGATTTCGCCTATTTTGCATTTGTTGTTTGTGTTTGGGCCAACATGGATGGCTGTCCCGCTTCTCATTGGGCTTGGCCTCACCGCCATCTCACCCCAACCGGTGATGCTGGCACTGGTTCAAGACAGTTTCCCAGATCATCGCGCATTGGCAAACGGTGTTTATTTGGCAGTCAGTTTCTTGGTGCGTGCTTTAGGAATTTGGGTGGTTGGCATGTTAGCAGACCGGCTCGGCTTGCAAAACGCCTTTTTGTGGAGCGGTTTGCTGGCATTTTTGAGCATTCCGGCGATATTCTTTTTGCCGAAGAAAAGTGAATAGTCGGTAATCTTGTAGTTGGGTAGTCGTTTGGTTCGCTTCTGACTATCTGACTGCGGACTGCACGACTACAAGACTTTTACCCAGCACAATTATTCCAATTTTGCACAAAATCTCGGAACTGCTCATTTGAGCCTGCGTTGCGCTGCATTACAATCAGGCCGCCGGTGCGGAAGGTGACGCCATAGGTGTCGATGTCTAGCTGCGACACATACTCCCTGTAGCCGTCGCATATGATGTATTGCTGGTCGTACAGGTTGAGGAAGACGACCTCAGGGTCGATGGGGGCTTCGCGTTGGGTGGGGATGCCGATGATGTAGAGGTGTTCGCGCTGGGCGAGATGTGGCGCGTAATCGTTGGTGGTAACGACGGAGAGGTGGGGGGGAACGGCCGTTAACGCCTGCTCAACCACATCTGCATTAGAAATAGGTAGCAATGCCGAAGGGATTAACGGTATCTCTCGAAACGGATTTTCAATCCAAAAGTTAAACATGGACAGTGGTAAAACCAGTAAAATCGCAATTCGCCAGCTTCGTTCATCTCGCAACCAGCGGCGCAGCCGCGCCAGCCCAAAAACAAGGCCAATAAAAATAAAAGGAATGACAGGTGCCGAGTAATGGCAGTAAATTGTTGGCTGACAAAAATGATCGGCCATCAAATTGGTCATTAAAAATGGCTGGGCAATCATAATTTCAGGCAGCCCTAAGAAATTGAGAAATCCGACCGGCTCTGAAAGTTGTACCAGATACAGCAGCCTGTTGGTGCTGATCAGATGCTCCCAAATAAGCTCAGGTTTTGTGAAAATAGTTTGGGCAATTTCGGTTGTTGTGTCTCCCATCCAGGTATAGCGAATCATTGCATCCAACGATTCACCACGAACCGTTGGCAGCAGCCAGAAAGATGTGAACAGAAATGTGGTGATGCCCATGATGAGCCATGCGGTTCCTAAACGCCATCGACGCTGCATGACCATCACATACAACCCAAATATAGCAACAACGATTCCCATATTTTCTTTGCAAAGCAGCGTCAAAATTAGCCAAATGGTAGCCTGCTTCCATTTTTCTTTTTCTAGAGCATAAAAGGCCATGAAAAATAATGGAACGGCAATCGCTTCCATGTGAAAATCAAATCGGGCCACGAATCCGACAGCGGGGTAGATGAGATACATGAAGGTAATGGCCATGGCGACACGTTTGCTTTTTAGTCGGGCATCGGCGATCAAAAAGAGGGGAATGGCTGCTGCTGCTAGTGCCAGCACTTGAGCCACAAGCAATGTTTTGGCTGATTGAAAGACAGCATAGAATGGCAGCAGCACGAGCATGAAGGGGCGGAAATGGTCGGCAAAGGAGTTGTCTACTTCGAGAGAGGTGGCGAAGAAACGGCCGTTTAGCGTATTCCACAATATTTGTTCATGAATCGCCAAATCGTAGCCGGTGGAGTTAAAACGGCCGTGACGACTGAGTACCAACCATCCATAGGCTGCCATAAAAATGGCGAGTAGGATGCCTAGGAATATATATGGCGTAAACCTATGTTGGGCAAATCGATAAATCGCATGAAATCGTTCATGACGCTGTGCCCACACGGGAACTACAACAATACTGAATAATAAAATTAGCCACCCACCTGCAATAGACGACAGCAGCAGCAGACGACCTTCTTGCCAGACTAGCAAATCCATCACAAACTCACTTCTTCCCGGATACAATTCTATTTGTGGAATATCTTGTGGATGCTTACCTGCTCAATGTAAAACTAATTCTCCAAATAGCACACTTCTTTATTATGCTACAAAAACACGTCACTTAGAACAAGATGGTGATATTCTGGGATCATAATGGTGACAAAGCGCGGTTTTTGTGGTGTTGTTAATTAGGTGTTCATCGAATGCTTATGATTAGTTGTACGCAAGAAAAGGGGCTGAGTTGCAAGCATTGCAGACAGTCAGCCCCCTTTCTCTGATTTCATCACCAAACTTTATTCATAACGTAATGCTTCAATTGGCCGTAAATCGGCTGCTCGCCATGCTGGGTAGATGCCAAAAATGAGACCGACACCAGCAGCAAAACCGGTTGCTAATAACACCGTTCCCGCATCGACAACAGACGAGAAATCTAAGAAATTTTCGGACAGTTCGGCAATCGCCCATCCTAAAACAATCCCGATTAAACCGCCCAGGATGCTCAACAAAGATGACTCCAACAGGAATTGGATCAAAATGTCTCGTTTCAATGCGCCAATTGCTTTCCGAATGCCGATTTCGCGTGTGCGTTCGGTGACGCTGACGAGCATAATGTTCATGATGCCAATGCCACCAACCACCAGCGAAATCCCCGCAATCGCACCCAAGAAGGCAGTTAGAATGCCTGTAATCGTACTCACCGTTTCCAAAAGGTCCGTTTGACTAAAAATCGAAAAATCATCTTCGCCAGAATAAGTGATGCCATGCAGATCGCGTATGGTTGTCGTGACTTGATCAATAGCCTCATCTGCCAGCTCTTCATTCGCTGCTTCGGCATAAATGACGGAAACTGCTTTGGCACCAGTGCGTGTGCGATCTGGGTAAAGACGACTTTGTGCTGTGGTCATGGGAATGTAAACAGTCGTATCTGGATTTCCGCCAAATCCCTGGCCTTGTTCTTTCAAAACCCCGACAACTTCGTAGCTGACCCCATTGATTTTGACAGATTTGCCAACCGGATATGTTTCTCCAAATAAATCCTCAACAACCGTAGAGCCAATGACAGCCACACGCGCACTTGTTTCAATATCGTTGTCGGTAAGCCCGTCACCAGCCGTGAAATCTGTCAGATTATTCACTGCAAAGTAGTTGGCAGTCACACCGGCTACGGTTTCACTTTCTAACAGACCGTTGAAGACAACCTCTTGTTGACCTGAAGTGGCGGCCGCAACCTGATTCACGGCTGGTACATTAACCGGATTGGACAATGCTTCCACATCTGCCATG
>QQUD01001069.1 GCA_008501785.1 Chloroflexota bacterium | reverse complement strand
GAATGGCCGAGTTCATTGGCCAGCGTACTCATGCCAAACAAGTCATCTGTATAGCTCATCATGATGAATGGATTGGTTCCAGGTACGCCAGATGAGAATGCGCCCATCCGCTTACCCTTATTAGGGTAAATGTCTACCCAGCGGTCTTGCAATGCGCCTTGTTTTAAGACAGAAACATAGTCGTTGCCCAGCGGCTCTAAACCTTTGGCAATCCATTCTATCGATTGGTTGTAATCGACGACGGGGCCGTTTTGAGTGAGTGGTGCTTTGAGGTCGTATTCATACAGCTTGTCTACGCCGAGCATTTTGCGACGAATGGCCCAGTAGCGATGCCAGGTAGGCAGATTTTTCTTGAAGGTGTCGATCAGGTTGTGGAAAACGGCCGTTGGGATATGGCTGCTGGACATGGCCGCATCGAGTGAGCCTTCATAACCGCGTACTCGTGCGTTAAACACGTCTTGTTTGACACCAGCGGATAGCGCATTGGCCATCGTGTTTTTGAAAGCGAGATGAGCATCAGCGTAATTTTCCCAGGCGGAACGGCGCAGTTGGCGGTCTGTGTCGCCTAGCAGTCCGCGCAGTGAGCCTTGGGTGATGTCATATTCGTTGCCTGCGCTGTCTTTGGCTGGCGTGAATTTTAAATCTGCGTTTGCCAAAATGCCGTGGGTGGCTGAGGCAGTGCCGAATGCGTCTCGGGCCATGCCCAACACTTGTTCAACTTCGGCAGAGCGGATGTGTTTTTGCTCTTTTTCGAGCCGTTCAAAATAGTGGGCGTATTCGGCCAATTTTGGCTCGTCGATCATCCACTGGCGCAGGGTGTCGAATCCGATTGCCAGCAGTTCTGGTTCGGCGAAGGCGGTGGCGGCGATGGCTTTGCCAAACCAGCCGCGCCCCTGGTCGTTGCGACCGGCGGCGTCTTGGTCGTTGGTGTCTACGCTGTAGGTGAGGCCAGCGTAGACGAATACTTTACCGAGGCTGCGCATCATTACTTCGTTTTTGGTGAGGTATTCGATGAGGACGGCGGGGGATTGTAAACGGCCGTTATACGCACTCAATTTCGCCAATTGACCTTTCAAGGTCTCAATTGCGGCCTTCCAATCATCAACCGTTGCAAAAATGCTGTCAGTATCCCAAGTATGTTCAACCGGGAGTTCTGCGCGTGTGGGGGTTACTTGTGCCATAGGAATTTCCTTTTGTGTTTTAGACCTGACAGGTTTTTGCTGTGCTTCACAGCTTGAAACCTGTCAGGTCTGGATGTAAGATTTACTTTTCAGGTATTTTAGATAAATCGTCAATTAGATCATCGACGTGTTCGAGCATCTTCTGGCCTTTGATGCTGCCGTAGAGCAGGCGGGCCGCGACTTGCCGGTTGATTTTTTCTACGCTACCCACGCGCCGTCCAATACGTTGCAGCAGGCCGTGGTCGCATTTTTCTAGCAGTTCGGGTGCGCGATGAATGCGGGGCACGAGTTCTACTTTACGATCCCACAAACGCACATCTTCAGGATAGTTACTGTCATCCTTGTCGAATGTAAAGCAGTACGTGTGAAATAGCTGGTGAACGGTTTCGTGGATGTATTGGTATTTGACTTGGGGGGCCGTTTCCTCAAAGTAGGCGTGCAGCTCTTCTTTGAGTTCGTTTAGTGAGCGATTTGGGTTAGATTGCAAAATGTTGAACAAGCGAAAAACGATGGTGGGCCGATGTTCGTTGGGGGTCATGCGGATTTTGTGCTGGGACAAAATCCGTAAATAGTGATCAAGCTCACCTTCAACGGAGAGTTTTTTGTTGCGCTTGCTATCGCTTTCGGCCAGCATGAGCACTTCCATGTGACCCCCTTCGGCGGTACGCATTTGCACAAGATCGGGGTGGGCGGTGAGGAATGCTTTGAAGTTTGGGTAGTTGTAGTTGCGTTCGCTGAAGGCTGGGTTGAGGCCGCGCATGGTGTATTTGATTTTGCCAGCGCTGACCCATTCGCCTTCGTGTTTTTTGAGAGCGCGGCGCAAGATTTGCCGTGCTTCACCGACGTCGAAGGTAACGGCCGTTTCCCCTTCATCTCCCTCAACCATCGGCAAATCTTCATTCACATCCAGCGTGTCATAAAAAATAAACTGATCGCACGCATTGATCAAATATTCGGCACTGGCTCCGCTGATGCCGAGTCCAACTACCACTTTGCCGTTTGCCCGCAGCCGGTGTACTAACTCGGTAAAATCACCATCACCCGAAACGAGCAAGACGTGGCTGATGTGGCTGTGGTCGCCAATTAACATCTCCATTGCGTCAATAACGATGCGAATATCGGCGGCATTTTTACCACGTTTGGCGGTAACGTGAACCAAATCAATGCCTAGCCCCAGCAGTTCGCGTTGGTAGGTGCTGAAGATAGCCCAATCCCCGTATGCGCGCCGCAAGATGACACGACCGAGGTCAACGGCCGTTTCCATCACCCGTGACCAATCCAACTCAGTATCCTGACCTCTTTTTGAGCGCAGGCTCAGCTCAATGTTTTCATAATCAATAAAAACAGCAACCTGATTGTCAGCATTTGTATTCATCGTCACATCCATTGGGCATCAATTATTTAGAAAACAACCATCCTCCCAGGCAAGTATAGCCAAATTGGTGAGTAGCTCCCAATCAAAACATATTATGCGTCTCATTTCCGTGTATACTAATCAAAACATACCAAACAATTCGCCAGCAAGACATGACATATGAAACTGCATCTTTACGCAAATTTATAATCGAATTTTTCAGCGCACAAGAGCTGTCCGAATTGCTCTTCGATTATTTTCGTGATGTGCATAACGACATCACACCTAGAATGCCTAAATCTGATCAAATTCAAATGCTACTTGAATATGCTGTACACCATGAAAAAATGGAGCATTTGCTGAGTGCGATAGCACAAGAAAAGCCTGGAAAATACCGTCGAGACCTGTTCATTCAAGATTACGAAAACAAAACCTCACCAACAGTTACAACTATACAGCGCAATCTTAACCAAATTTTTATCAGCCACGCCCACCAGGATGCCGAATTTGCTCACAAATTAGCCGATGATCTGAAGGTTCGAGGTTTTGACATCTGGATTGCCCCAGACAGCATTCAACCAGGCGAAAAATGGGTGGCTGCAATTAGTCGTGGGTTAGACGAAAGCGGGATATTTATTGTGGTACTAACTCCTGATGCTGTTAACTCTCGTTGGGTAAAGGGTGAAACAGATGTGGCGATTGAGATGGAAGCCAATGGTGAGATTGTTTTTCTTCCATTGCATCTAAAATCATGCCGGCCACCAGCTATGTGGCGTTCTTACCAGCGAATTCCCTTCTATACGGACTTTGATGCAGGCTTCTCCCAATTGCTTGCTTCGCTCGACCCCGAAAAACAGTCGCAGCCATCAGCTCCAAAACCAGAACCACCAGCTCCGAAAACACAGCCAGCACTTATCGAGCTTGCAGAACACCGATCACCCCGTATCGAATTGCCCTTGGATCGCATCATCTGGCCAAAAGACGGCAAGGAAATGGTCTTGGTCCCAGCCGGTGAATTTTATTTTGGAAGAAATAATGAAAAAGAGTTTTTGGAATCTTTTTGGATAGATCGATGGCCTGTGACAAATGAAGAGTATGAAAAATTTATTACATCTAAAGGGTATAGCCCCCCAGACCATTGGAGAGGCCAGCCTCGGAACGTTTTACGAAAAATAGCAAATCATCCAGTTGTTATGATCTCCTGGTATGATGCACAATCATATGCAGAATGGTCCGGTAAATTGTTGCCTAGTCAAAAGCATTGGGAAAAAGCTGCAAGAGGTACTGATTCCCGACAATACCCATGGGGAAATGATATGCCTACCGAAAAAAACTGCAACTACGCAAGACATATGGGTGGAACAACAATTATTGGAGCATATTCGCCTTATGGAGATAGTCCTTATGGATGTTTTGATATGAGTGGGAATGTCTGGGAATGGACGAGTAATAAAGGCGAAAATGCATGGGAAAGGGTTACAAAAGGAGGGTCTTGTTTTTCGTTGAGAATTGAAATAAGAGAATGTTTTGAATTTAATTCCAAGAGGGTTAGTGCTCAAGTTGGCTTTCGCTTAATGTCTCCCGTATAAAAATCTAGTAAAAGATTTTTTTTACAAATTGTAGGAGAATTCTTCTGGGTGTTCTTAAACAAAGGATTCTTCAATCTTTCCCCCATTTACGTTATAATCCATTCGCTGATTGCCAAAGTGCGTTGCACCTTCTTTTAGGTGCATTGCACTTGTAGCGAGCAAGGTGCAGCGCACTTAAGAAAGTGCAATGCATCTGACAGTGGACAGAAAGACGAATAGTAAAGTTTAGGCGAAATACTTTATGCCTACTACGAATCAAAATACGATAATTTTTATTTGGAGGAATGACTAAACTTATGCCAAAAGCATTGATCACAGGCATTACGGGCCAGGATGGCTCTTATTTAGCGGAGTTTTTACTGGAGAAGGGTTATGATGTTGTCGGGATGGTGCGTCGCACCAGTACCGTCAATTTTCATCGTATTGCCCACATTCAAGATCGGATCACCCTGGCAGCTGGGGATTTGTTGGATGGGGTGTCTCTCATTCACATGCTGGAAGAACACAAGCCAGATGAAGTCTACAATTTAGCGGCTCAATCATTTGTGCCAACTTCATGGAATCAGCCAGTTTTTACTGGCGAGGCGACTGCGCTGGGCGTGACGCGGCTGCTTGATGCGATTCGCATTGTGGACCCAAAGATTCGCTTTTATCAGGCAAGCTCCAGCGAAATGTTTGGCAAAGTGGTTGAAGTACCACAAAAAGAAACGACCCCTCTTTACCCACGTAGTCCTTATGGCGTGGCTAAAGTTTACGGTCACTGGATTACGATTAATTACCGTGAAAGCTACAAGATGCACGCTACTTCGGGTATTTTATTTAATCACGAATCACCACGACGCGGCATGGAGTTTGTGACCCGCAAAATTACGCACCATGTTGCCAAAATCAAATTAGGCATGGCCGATCAGATTCGCATGGGTAATGTGGATGCACGTCGAGATTGGGGCTTTGCCGGAGATTACGTGAAGGCGATGTGGCTGATGCTGCAACAAGATACACCAACCGATTATGTTGTAGCCACCGGTGAAACCCATTCAGTTGAAGAGTTCCTTGATGTTGCGTTTGGTTACGTTGACCTCGATTGGCATGATTACATGGTACAAGACCCACGTTATATGCGTCCTGCAGAAGTTGATTTATTGGTGGGAGATCCGGCAAAAGCAAAGAAAAACCTAGATTGGCAACCTGATGTTACCTTTGAAGGGTTGATCAAAATGATGGTTGATGCGGATATTAAGCTGTTGCAACAGGGTGAAACCCCAATGTAATTTAAGTGAGCTAAAGAGAGGTATGAAGTAAGAGGTATGAAAGGCATACCTCATACCTCTTACTTCATATTTCATACTTTTTCAGGAGGATGTATGTCTGATATTAAATTTGGTACAGATGGATGGCGAGGGCGAATTGCGGCTGATTATACGTTTGCGAATGTGCGGCGTGTGGCGCAGGCGTTTGCGAGTTATTTACAGGCACAGGGTTTGGCGGAAAAAGGGTGCGTGATTGGTCATGATCGTCGTTTTCAAGCCGAAAATTTTGCGGCGACTGCGGCTGAAGTGCTGGCAGCTAACGGGATTCGTGTTTGGCTGACGGATGGTCCTACACCAACGCCGTCGATTTCGTATGCGGTTGTTTACCACAAAGCAGGTGGTGGGATTAACATTACTGCCAGCCATAATCCACCGTGGGATTGTGGATTCAAGGTGCGTGATCCGCAAGGTGGCGCGATTCCTCCACATAATTTGAAGAAGATTGAGGCCCTTTTGCCTCCATCCGAAGCAGATGTGAAGCGGATGAAGCTGGATGATGCGTTGAGTGATGAGATTGTGACCATGTTTGATGCAGGTCCTTCTTACACGGAGCAAATCAACCGCTTGATTGATCTGCAGCCCATTAAAGATGCAGGTTACAGCGTGATGGTAGATTGTATGTGGGGCAATGCGGCTGGCTGGTATCCACATTTGTTAGCTGGTGGCAAAACTAAAATTCATGAAGTTCATAAAGAACGCAACCCCGCTTTTCCATTCATGACGCGCCCAGAGCCGATTCCGCCCAATGTGGATCATGGTTTGGGGTTTGTGAAGGAACTGGGAGCAGATGTGGCCATTATCAATGATGGTGATGCGGATCGGGTTGGTTTTGGTGACGAAAATGGTAACTTCATTGACCAACTGCGTGTGTATGGCTTGTTGGGTTACTATTTCTTGGAAGTGCGTGGGGATCGTGGCCCCATTGTGAAGACAATCTCGACAACGAAGATGCTGAACAAACTGGCTAAACAATATAACGTGCCGGTGCATGAAACGGGTGTTGGGTTT
>QQUD01000958.1 GCA_008501785.1 Chloroflexota bacterium | reverse complement strand
TACCTGCCCCACGAGCCGATCCTGTGCATCCAAAACCTGCACAAACACCGTATAATCTTCACGCATTGGCGCAAGGCTTTGCCAATTTATCGTCAAATTAATTTGACCCCCAGGCTGCAAATTAGCGTCAGCAACATCCACACTTAAAAGTGCAATTTTATCTTCATAATTCACAGCACCTGCGGGAATCGGCACGCCCGATACTTCAATTTCTCCTAAAACACACCCATCCCCCTGCAACTGCATCCAGCCACAGACAACGCCATCATCGTGTGCAGCCATCAAGCGATAACGGCCGTTATCCTCCCCCACATACACCTCAGCCGCCAACAAAAATTCCGCCCCATCGTTCCCCCACTTTTGTGAAGCTGCCAAACGACCACCCAAAACCTGATTAATGCTAACCGGTTCCAGTCTAAAATCAAACGATTCAGCATCACCAAACCCCGTAATCAGCAGTGGCAGCGACTGTTTGGGCCGGATTTGTTCAGGCAAAGTTGCGCCGGTAATCGTTGCATCAACAGATTGAACACGAAACGGCCGTTCCAATCCCCTACCCTCCGTCGCTGCCAGTTCAACCTCCACCACGGTTTGCCACACCAAATCATCTAGTGAACTAAACGGCGGGGCTAATGCTACCTGCAAAGCGCGTTTTTCCGAATCCAGCAATACCGGAGCCTGCAACAAATGATAATCGGACACAATTTCACCCGGCCGCCACGCCACCGTTGGATAATAGTTATTTGCCGGATGCTGACCTGCTTCTGCCGGTTCACCGGACCAACGCACATACACATGCCGCACCACAGACACAGGTTCAGCCGTTTGCCAGTAAAAAGTAACGGCCGTTTGCGTCCCATCCACACGCGCCACTGGCTCCAACTCGTATCCCACTAACGTTATCGTGTCAAATGAAAGCTGGGTCGGCGTTGCTGTCGTAGGCAGCAGTTGCAAAGCATCGGGGCTTACCTCCGTTAATGGTCCCACCGAACGCAAATGGTAAAGTCCCTCTAACCCTGGCAAGAATCGTGCCAGATAAACCGTTTGACCAGCGCCCAATCTTACGCTTAGCTGTGCCCGATACGCCGCTTCATCCGGCCAAACAGAAATATCTAAATCAGGACGCATTCCTTCAGTTTGTTGCAAATAAAAGAGCGGCGGATATTTGTCACTGTCGGCTAAGATAGCGCTGTTTTCTGCGAGAGGGAGAGACAAAACGGCCGTTCCCCACTGCGTCCGACCATCATCGTCAGACTGGTCCACCTGTGGCCACGACCGCACCGCCAGCAGCACAACCGGTCCCACCAAAATCAACAACAACACAGGTTGTATTGAAAAACCACCTTGAAAACTCAGTCGCCATTCACCCAATTGCAGCAGCCAACCCAATCCCAACGTCCAACAAATGCCCACCATGATTTGCGCAGGCAGCAAAAAAACAGCCAAATCTGGCACATAATAGTTCAAACTGTAAAAAGTGTAGCCCAGCCACGTTACCACCAAAATCAGCGCCACTCGCCACTGCTGCCACAGCAACCAGCCTATACCCAGCAGCGCAATTGCCAAATTAAACCAGCCCCAATTCTCTAAAAAGAGCCGCCCTACCACTTCATACCGGGTTAAGTCACGCAGCCAAGCCATCAATTGCAGCGCCCCCTGAAAACGGCCGCCAATTACCCAATCAACAAATCGAGCAAAGCCCATCGGCTCACCCACAACGGCTTGCCATCGCAGCGGCAAATAAGCATAAAGCAGCAATGGCAAAACAAAGGCAGCACTTACCTGGAGTAGATGCTTTAGCCGGGTCTGAGCGACTAAAGCATCCCGGCTAAAGCCTCTACTCCTGCTAGCCCAAAATTGATTATTTGGCATCAATATCGCCGTCAAAACAGCAGCAGGGATCAAAATCACCGTTGTTAAGTGATTGGTCAGCCCTACACCTAGCGTAAATGCGAGCCAAACCATCCATTTATGTGATTCAATTTCAGCGTCAGGCATCAATACTTTTGCCATTTGCCACAGCCCAACTGAGATTACCAGCACATTAAGCGCATACACTTCGGCTTGAATTGCCTGGCTCCACCATGTTGGCGATAGGCCAATGACAACGGCACCGACAATGGCAGGAAACGGCCGTTTTCCCACTCGCCACATCACCAAAAACAAAAACACCGCCGCCAACAACGCATACACTACTGATGCAAAATTCAGCCGCCACGCCACCGACTGCACCGACAGCAACGCAAATAACTTGCCCAATAGTAAATACAATGGATACCCTGTCGGATGCACAATGCCTAACTTCGGCGTAACCACTTGAAACTCAAACACATCATCTCTACCCACCAATGCCGACATGGTAAACAAATAAACGGGCAGCAAAAATGTGCAAATCAGGCCTATTCCCCACCATTTCCAGGCAGCTTTCTGCGCACGACATTCCACAACTAATCCCACTACCAACCACAAACTGACAAAGAATATGAAACGACTTCGCACCAAATCAACCGTAGAATTTGTTAAATAAATTAGATTGAGAAGCAAAGGGAAAAGCGTAAGGGAGTGTCCGATTTCTGTTTGATTTGGCGAGCGCATCGTGATTTTGAGCCAAAGCCCCCAAACAACAAATGCAAAAAGAGCCGCGAGGGGAAAGGCGGTATACGGCCGTCCCAACCAACTAGCTGCCGGGAAATAAAGCTCATAAAAAATCCGCGTAGCCGCTAATCCACCAATAAAACTCAAAAAGAATATCGAAAATTGGGCGGCGATGACCCCAAATCGACGAATATACGAGGCGTGATCTGCTTCAGCTTGATAATTCATAAATCAGATTTTAATTTTACCTCGTCTTGGGAAAACAAAAAAAGGGTGATGATCCACCATCATCACCCTAAACGTTAGGAGGAGGAAAAGAATCAAGAAACGGGTTAGTTTGGCATAACCTTTCTAATGCGTTCATTGACTTTTCCGAGTTGCACTTTCGTGCCATCTAATCCGCGGCAGAGTATATGCTATTAGACTATTATTTAATAGTGAAAAAAATCACAGATAGCATGTGACAAAACATAATCCAATTATGACATTCATCATAAACTGTAAATTGCAAGACAATAGTCGTATAAATCCCCATACGCGCATCTTTTTGGTAAGATAATGGTATAACATTTCTGAAAAGGAAAAAACCATGAAAAAGCTTCATCTAGAGACACTAACGGTTCACGCGGGAGTCAAGCCTGATCTCACAACTGGCGCTGTGATGACACCCATTTACCAAACCTCTACCTATGCCCAAACAGATATAGCCGAACACAAAGGATATGAATATTCGCGCACCGACAACCCCACGCGATCTGCCCTACAAGAAGCGCTGGCAGCGCTCGAAGGTGGCAAATATGCGCTGGCTTTTGCATCTGGCATGGCCACGATTGATACCATT
Source organism: Chloroflexota bacterium (assembly GCA_008501785.1). The sequence goes on along the minus strand of QQUD01000958.1, from coordinate 3,027 downwards.
CTGAGACTAATCAAACCGGGTGACCACGTCCTTTCGGGAAATGATGTTTACGGCGGCACATACCGTCTTTTCGACAAAATTCTCTCTGGTTACGGCATTGAATTTGACTTTGTAGAGTTAACTGACACTGAAGCTGTGGCGGCAGCGATGAAGCCAAACACAAAACTGGTCTGGCTGGAAACGCCCACGAATCCATTGTTAAAACTGGCTGACATTGCAGCCATCGCTGAAATTGCCCACGAGTCGGGGGCATGGCTGGCTGTTGACAATACGTTTGCGTCACCAGCTTTGCAACGGCCGTTAACCCACGGCGCAGATTTCGTAATTCACAGCACCACTAAATACATTGGCGGACATTCAGATGTAGTCGGTGGCGCGGTGGTGTTGAACGATACGGCCGTTTACGAACAGCTCAAATTCTTGCAAAATGCCATTGGAGCCGTGCCCGGTCCGATGGATTGCTTCTTAACATTGCGCGGCATCAAAACGCTAGCATTGCGCATGAGAGCACACAGCCACAACGCCAGCATGATTGCCCAATTTCTAGCCGATCACCCAGCCGTTGCCGAAGTCATTTATCCAGGCTTAGACACCCACCCCCAATACGAATTGGCACGACGACAAATGGCTGGTCCTGGCGGCATGATCTCCTTTATATTGCACAGAGGTGAAGCAGCAGCCCGCACAATTGCTCGAGAAACCAAGCTTTTCACGTTAGCCGAATCGCTGGGCGGGGTTGAATCGCTGATCGAAGTCCCAGCGCCAATGACACACGCCTCTGTTGCCGACTCACCATTGGCTGTTGATCCAGGTTTAGTGCGTATCTCGGTAGGCATCGAACACGTGCAAGATTTGATAGACGATTTGGCTCTCGCATTAAAACAAGTGTAAAGACCTTATCGTCGGACAAAACGCTGTTTTGTCCGGTTGTTTCGTTTACATCAGGTCCAGCCAGCGTCTTGACCTACGAACGCTATGAATTTTAATCTTTCATGTTGCCGTGCAGCTGCATGCTTAGTGCCCATTCGCAAATAAGTTATGGAATTGGCGAATGGGCTTAAAGTAACCGTTCGGTTCCGAAACCGCTATTTTATTTCCGAACGGTTACTTAACACCCTGGGGAGCGCAGGATGGATGTTGTGAAGAAGATTGTTGAATTGATTCGGGAAACGGCCGTTGGTTTTAGCCGTGATCATGGCAGCATGTTGGCCGCATCATTGGCATATTACACCATATTTGCCATCGCCCCTTTGTTGGTTATTGCCGTCGCTGTCGCAGGCTTCATCTTTGGTGATGCAGCAGCCGAAGGTCAAATCGTGGATGCGATTCAGGACACAGTTGGACGCGAAGCAGCAGTGGTGATCGAGCAGCTTATTAACAGCACCAGCCAATCGAAAGCAGGCGTCATCGCCACAATTATCAGCACCGCGCTGCTGTTTTTTGGCGCATCGGGCCTTTTTGGGCAACTGCAACGCGCCTTAAACATCATTTGGGGTATCGAACCAACATCAGATCAAGGCATCGCTGGCATCATACGCAAACGGCTTATCTCGTTTGCCATGGTTCTGCTCATGGGGCTGCTGCTCTTGCTTTCACTCACCGCAGGCACCGTAATTAACGCCTTGGGTGGTTTATTAAAAACAATCTTGCCCGTCATTGGCCCTTTACTACCACATCTAGAAGTTTTGGTTTCATTCAGTCTGTTAATTTTGCTATTTGCTATTTTATTTTGGCTGCTGCCCGATGTGGAAATTGCGTGGAAAGATGTGTTTTTGGGGGCGACGGTAACGGCCGTTCTCTTTGCCATTGGTGAATATCTAATTGGCCTCTATCTCAGTCGCAGCACAGTCAGCTCCACCTACGGCGCAGCAGGATCGCTGGTCATTGTGCTGCTATGGATTTACTATTCCGCACAAATTATTCTGTTTGGCGCAGAATTCACGCAAGTATATACGAATAAATACGGCTCAAAACTGCCACAACCCGATTATGAACCGGTCCTACTACCACAACCCATCGACTTCCCCGCACTGCCTCATGCATCTGGTCAAATTGTCGCGGCAAGAGGGGAAACGGCCGTTTCATCCACCCAGGTCATCCAACGCCAATTTGCTACTGGTTTGCTTGGTGTCGCTATTGGATTGTTGATTGCGTTTCTGAATGGGATGTTTGATAATAAAAAACAAAAAACGGAAAACAAAAAACGATAAACGGGTCCTTCGCCAGTTGCTGCTTTCCTTTTATGATGATGAAACCTCAATCAGTTCACAAAGTATCTGCCTTTATCACACGCGACACAGCAATGGGTCGTCAAATTTTGCTATTTCGGCATCCGACGGCGGGAATTCAGGTGCCTGCGGGGACGGTGGAAGATGGGGAGGGGCTGGAAACGGCCGTTCTCCGCGAAGTCACCGAAGAAACAGGTCTGACACAGGTCCGCATCATTAGCTATTTAGGCAAAATGGACAACGAACTCGAGCCAGACAGCCGCGTCATTTCGCGCCCAATTCAGGCCCGACTCGAACCAAACACAACCAGCTTTCCCTTCATGAAAGTGTTCTCACGTGGCCTCACCGTGCATTACGAAGGCACACAAAATAACTTCACAAAAATATCCTACGTAGAATACGATCAGATGCCTAATCCAACTGCTATCGACTTTCAAATCGTAGGTTGGGTTCCCAATGATGCGATCAGCACACACAAACCGCGTCACTTTTTTCATTTGGTTTGTGAGAAGGAAACGGCCGTTTCCTAGTCACACCCCGCCGACAACAATCACACCTTCCACCCATTCTGGGCACCCCTCACTCCAAAACCTGCGCTCATCCATCCCCAACAAAAATGGTTAGACCAAGTTTTCAACCAGCTAATTTCCCGGAAGCTATAAAATGACGCTTCAAAAACAATCGTTCTAAGCTTCCGGGAAGTTATTACAATTACGCTGTTACTAATGGTCCCGGAACCGGTTCATGGTGTGATGTTTCTTCGTGGAAAACGGCCGTTCCCGCCTCAACCCACGGTTCC
>QQUD01000967.1 GCA_008501785.1 Chloroflexota bacterium | reverse complement strand
CGTCGCACCCAGGCACGAACCGCAGCCCCTTCTTGCACCAAAGCCTGCAACACAGCTCGCCCTGTTTTTCCTGCTGCTCCAGTTAACAAAATCAATTGCCATACTCCAAGATTGGACCAATTTTCTTGGGTTAACAAATCGTTTGGGGTGAAAATTGGTCCAATTTGCGGACTAATCGTGTTTACGTAGACGCTTGGGCAAGTTGGGGAGTTGCAGGGCTTGGCGCACATCTACTGAGTGTTCCATTTCGTGTACAGCCCAGACGACAGTGAGGTAATAGCCATGAATGGTGGGACCCCATGAGGCGGTAAACGGCCGTTTCAAATCATCATCCGTCACTCGGGCCAACAAATCCAGCAGTTGTTTTCGCGTCGATTCAAAATCAGACCACACCTTAGACCACGGTTGATCCTTACGGATAGCGGCATGGCGACTGTTGAATAAGTCAAAATCAGTGATTATCTCGTCATATTCTGGAAGCTGCCCAATTGACAATTTCTGCAAGCCACCAACACCCACCATTTCCCAATCGGCAAGATGCCCAACCAGGTCTTTCAACGTCCATTCGCCACAAACCAGTTTCTCATGCCGCTCCTGCTCAGACAGCATCGGCACCAATTCTAAAAACGCTTTGCGTGAGGCATTCAAAATCCCTGTTAGTAAATATTTTGGCCCTGTCCCAAACAAAATATCTCGTGGCAGGGCATTTCGCCATGCCGCCAACTCATCCCCGTGTGTCATGTCATGCCGCCAGCGCCGGTTCGCCCAGACAGCAATGGTTGAACGCTCTCCATTTGGCATCCGGATAGTGCGATGCAAATCAGCATCCGATACACGATTCAACATCGCTTTATAACCACCACGCTCTTTCAAACAAAGTGCAAAAGCTTGTTCTAGCGGAATGTCTTTCATTTTTTGGTGCAGCTGTGCGTTGCGGTCGTTGAGGATGGTTTCGCCAAGGATTTCGATGTCGGAGAGACGGCCGTTATGCACCAAATCCAACCGCTCTGTGTGAAAAGCATCCCAGGCTCCCACATGCGGCAGCAAAGCTTTGGCAGTCCAATCATCTACAACAGGTTGCTGTGTTAACACATCTTCACTCAAACTGCGATATTGAAGCAAAAAGTGGGCGCGTTCAGCAGCCAATCGGGCCTTGAACTGTTGCCGCCACAGTGCCAAATTTTCATGGATGTGTGCCAGATGCTCACGCTCATGTTCTAAAAAGCGGCGCAGCGCTTTTCGAGCAGTCCATTGTTCAGTTGGGTTTTGGGTGCGATAAGTGGGGGTGGTGATGCGGGATAGTTCGTCGTCTGAGAGGTGTTGGAAGTGGGAAACGGCCGTTTCTCGCATCAGTCGCAAAAATTGCATCACAGGCATCTGGTCATCAAAAGCAAACCAATCTTCAGGCAGCTCTGCCGTGCCCTTCAATCGCGACACATACCAGCGATCCGCTCTGCCAATATGACGCAAAATATCATCAATCGACATGCGATCCGGGCCAGGCCGCCAACCACGCATAGTACCAGACAAACCCCGCACTGCCGCCAACAAATCCGCCCGATTATAAGCGGCTAATTGGAGCAATCTTGCTAATTCTTCGCGGGATAAAGGCTTTTTTTCTGGCGAAAACAGCGCCATTTGATCACCAGGATGCAATGCACCAACACCACGAAGCGTTTCAGCAACAGTCAGTGTGATTAGTTGATCGGGGAGGGTTATTGTTTTCTCATGCATCTCCAACCATGATGCATATCCCTGCACCGCCTCTGACACGTTGTTCAACGCAGCTTCTTGATCATTCCCCACCACAAAACATCCGGGCAGTGCCAATACATGTGCAATACACTGCCCATCCTCACGAACCTCAAGATATACATCAATTGCTGACATCTATTCTCCCATTTCAAGGGTTACAGAACCTGCTCCTCCTTGAATATCAATCGAAAGGGTAACATCGTCCCCATTTTCATACGCATCATTCACATAAGCGCTGCCATCAATGCGGAAGCCATCTGCATTAATGTCCCCCAAACCCAGATTAACCTCAATTCGTACACCTGTGTCACGCGGAACAATGACAGTTAAATCACCCAACCCACCTTCAATCGTGGCTACTAAGTCATCTTCCCACGCGCCGCGCAAATCAATCCGAGTCGATCCAGCGCCACTTTGGTAATCAAAACGACCAATCGTCCCGCCAGCCACATCAACCTTCACATCGCCCAAGCCAGCTTCAACCCTCAACCGATCCAATGTTTGATTGCCAACGTTTAAGTCTAAACGTCCCGCACCAGCACTGACTTCCAAGCTTGTCACTATCAAGTCACTCAAGTCCATATCACTATCCCCCAAACCCAGATTCAAATTCATTTCCAGCGGCACATCTTCAGCAAATTGCAAGCGCCATTCACTTTCGACTTCGCCAGTGGGTATTACATTTATATTGTCTTTATTAAAAACTCGCAATCGCCCGGTATCGTCATCAACATCGTAGGTTACATCCGGTTCCAATTCGTCAATATTGTACCGAAAATCCGCATTCAGCAATTCAGAGGCTCCGGCCTCAACATACAATTCACCGATGCCAGCGTCAACCGAAACCCGAACCGAGTCTGCACTTCCTAACTCAACGGTCTCCGACTTTGTTTGCACAGCACCAGGGGAAGCAACTGTGGCGCAAGCGGTCGTACCCATCAAAAAAGCTGCTACCACAAAAAACAATACAAATCGCTGATTTCTAATAACATTCATTGTAAAACCCTCCTATCGGTTTCATTTTAGCTACAAACCAATACGCATTTCAAGCAGGTAAGTTCTACTCCCATAAAAAGGAGTGGAGACTTTAGCCGGGTGCTTATGAACCGGCTAAAGTCTCCACTCCAACACCCACGTCCACCAAATTCACCATTCCCTTAGTCTCAACTAACACACCCAACCCACCATGGACACCAACACCTTTACCTATCTCGCCCACACAAATACCTGAAGTCGAATTTTCACCTAAATTTACACCCATCACAACAAGCGGAGGCAGCCGACACTCAAACCCACTATGGTCGTTTGACGGTTCCTATTTGAGTGTCACTATGCGCAATGAAGAATCATTGGGAAACGGCAATCCTACAAGCGCCGTAATAAAGCAATTACTCGCTACAACTGTCATTTCGAGTAGTCTATGCCGGAAAGACCCAGAACAAAATAAGGAAGAAATTTGTCATGCAATTGTCATTCCGAGGTCTGCCGAGGAATCTTGCTTTGAGGCAGAGGGTTCTTGACAGACACGAAGCAAGATTTCTCACTCCGAAGACTGCGTTCGAAATGACAACTTTATTAGTAGAGCCTGTGCTGAGACCCTGCGTAGTATCCTTCGAGAAATCCCTGTTTTTTCAAATACGGGGGATTTCTCTTCGAAGACTCGTCGAGGGGATTTCTCTTCGAAGACTCGTCGAAATGACAGTTTTAAATGGAAACTATTCCCATTCAAACACAACAATGAGCGGATCGTGGTCTGATAATCGTCGTGCCGAAACGTCATCTGGCATCGCCATCGGGTAATCCGCATTGATGGGCAGCGTTTGCACAGAGATTAGCTGTGAAAACAATCCATCTGTCATCAAAATGTGATCAAGGGATTGGGTACGGCCTTCGTAAATGTAGGTGTATGGTACGGGTCCATCCTCAACAAAATCATACGCATGGCGCAAACCTGCGTCTTGCAGCGTGTCCAGCGGCAATGTTTGGTAAAACGAGTTCAAATCACCCAGTACAACAAAATGAGCGTCTGGATCATCTGCCAGAATTTGTGTCATTCGCTCCGCATTCCATGCAGCCTGAGCCGAGCGCACCGGCTCGGTTGCCTCTTCGCCACCCGAAAGTGACAAGAAGTGATTGTTGAGAAGGTAAACGGTCGGATCGCCACTATCGAGATGGATGGTAGCTTGCAACAGCAATGGCGGACGGTTAAATAGTTCTTCACCAGCCCCCTCAATCGTGACCAAGCCCACCGTTGCTTGCTCGCTGCGCACCAGATAAGCGACATCAATACCTCGCGAATCATATCCTTCAATTAGATACGGTTCGTATCCATAAGCAGCCATTTCTTCTAGTTCTAACAACGCTTCTAGCACATCAATATTTTCCACTTCTTGCAGGCCAACGATGGTGGGAGCACCCAGCCGTTGAATGGCGTCGGCCAGTTTTAGCAGCCGGTGGGCGTATTGAGAGCGTGACGGCCGTTCCGGACTCGACGGATGCGGATCACGATTGTCAAACATATTCTCCACATTAAACGTCACCACACTAAACTGATTTGGTCCCACTTCTGGCAGCGTTGGCAAGTTCATCACCTCGCCATAAATTTGCGGCTGGACAATTGATTCAATCTTGTAATTGTCAAATGTAAAAGCCAACGGCCCGACCACACCTTCAACAACATTGCCCTTGACAACGGCATAAGCCATCGTCGATTGATCTTCATGGCGCATCGTTGAACCATCATCGACATACATCAAATAGCCAACATCTTCAGTTCGGGCTACGGTGTCGACGCCCCACTTGTCACGCACCAGCACATATTCGCCATACTGCGTCGTCGGCGCAATAACCAGTGCCGGGTCAGCAATTTCTACTAACATGCCTTCTAAGGATTCTTTATAGGTTTGTGCCTCGTCGATGTTTTCTGGAGGATCATAGGCAACAGACTGAGGCAGTTCATTTTCAGAACTGATGATGCTGATTTGTTCTGTTGTGTTTGGGTACAGCGTAGTTTGACCAGACAGCTCGCGCACACGCCCACTTATCTGAATAAAATCGCCAGCAGCGACTGGTATCTCAAACTCATCAATCAATACAAAAACGCCAGCAGAAGTTGCAACATTATCATCCGTCTCAAATTCTTGCAGCCAAAATCCATTCATCTCAGGAAAAACGCCGGTGACAATGCCTTGCGTTGTGGCATCTTTGTTGACGTAGGGCGATCTGAACCCATCTCCTTGGATTGCCCAAATGGGCACACCACTTTCTCCAATAAAAGTGCGATACCCAGCAGAATAGACTTGCTCAACCCATTCATCAGCGCTACCAACAGCAGGCAGTGCTTCAATCATTTGCACACCCGCCACAGGGGTAACAGTGTATTGCAATACGACCTCACCGCCATTTGCAGCCAGTTCTGGCACCATCCAGGTCATACCAACAGTGCCATCGTTATTTTGAATCTCGCCACCTTCGGAAATTGTGCTGATTTCGGTGGATGCGGGGGAAACTGCCGTTATCACCACATTCGTCAACAGGCTATCGGTGTGATTAACGGCCGTTATCTCAAACACCACCTCCTCACCCGGCAGCACGCTCAACGGCCCCGACTGCGAAACCAGCAGTTCTGGCGGAAAAACCTGCTGGATGTCGTCCTGCACGCGCGGATAAATCTGGTAACGGCCACTGTAAAATTCACTAATACCAGTGACACTGTATTGACTGCCTACATCATAAATTTCAGTAGAAATGCCGGTCAATTTGTCAATGTAAAGAGTGATTATATTGCCCGTCTCGTCCGCAATGTCCATTTCGTAGGAGTAGGTGAACTCTTCGATGCGAACGGCCGTTCCCGCAATCGTCGTCAGCCGCCCTATCACGTCATCATCCACTTTGTAATCGTCAATAGCAATCGCAGTCGGCTCCCATTCCGCTCCCTGCTCCACAACTTCGATATCACTTACAAAATCATTAGGGACCACTTCAACTGTATCTCGATAATAAGTGACTTCCCCCGTCACCTGCACACGATCACCAATAGAGATAGCAACATCATCAATGCCACCAGGCACATACACCTGCACGCCGCCGCTCTCATCTTCAATATAAAATTTAGTGCTGGTGCTGCCAGCATAAAAACCACCCGTGTACATGACAGCTACACCTTCAACGCTAACCGTATTCCCTTCCAAAGTTCTGGCCGTAGCAATGGGAATCGAGCCACCAGACATGGTTAACATTTGTAATGGGCCATATGCCCGAAGCAAGTTATCGGATTCAGCATAGTAGCCACCGATGATTGTGTCTAAATAGGTAGCGGGGCTTTCTATTTGGGCAACGGCCGTTACCGACTCACCCACACCAATAGTCGAAATCACAAACTCAATACGCGAATTTTTGATGACAGCCCCATCCGGCAATGCCAACACATTAAACGCATCAGAAACAGGCACACCCACAAACACATCCTCTGCATCAACGCTTGCCCTATTTTCAACAATAATCTGATATTCAAATATCTCAGCAGGGGCAATATTTGTAGGGGCTTCGATATAAATGGCTAATGTATCGTCGGGAAATGGTGTCATGGGACTGCCGCTGTTTTGTGGATTGGGTGTATCGTTTAGCACAAAATCGGCCGTGTTTTTAAACGTATTCGTGCTGTTGCCTCGTTCACCACCGGGTAGTCGTTCATAGCTGCGGTTGTCGGAAACGGCC
>QQUD01000965.1:1360-6487 GCA_008501785.1 Chloroflexota bacterium | reverse complement strand
CCCGCCACCCTATAATCCAAACTAGAATACCGAAACCCAATTTCAACTGAATTACTATCGCGAAACGACAGACGGAAGACTCATTAAGGAAGAGATAGCTAGCTACATTGGGAATACAGGAGATAGTAGAGACCGCTTTGGATTTCATGAAACTGATTTGCGTTGGGTATCCCCTGGTGCAGACAAACAAGGATATGACTTTCCCATCGCCGACACGCCTCTTGTTTCCGAAGTGCCAACGACTGAAGGGGATACCTCATTTGAAGTCAACTTAAACGAAATAAACAATATCAATGTCGATCCTGCAACTGGAGCTAGATTTTTGTATCTCGATGTCACCACGCTTAGTGGCGCATCTGAAAATGCATTTCACGTCTGGGCAGGTCCCAATGACTATGTTGAGACATTTCCCACAGATGTAAATGCGCGTAATCTGGCAATTTTGAACAATCCCGGCTCTCATGATTCCCGTGGTATTCAGGTTGAAGCAATTTCACGCATGACGATTAACAATATTTATCCCAACCCTATCGATTGGCCCATTGCATATTTACCCTCATCGACCGCCGGGGGCAATGTTTATGTCAGCATTTTTGATATGGATGATGGTGCGCAGCCGCCCATTACTTTCTTCTTTGATTCGATCCCAGAATCGGCCTGGTCACTGACGTTTAATGAGCCTGGAGTTGATGATCCTGATGGCGTTGCTGCTGGTGTTCGCTGTGATTTAGATGGTACATCTGAAAATAACTGCAACGACCAATGGACAACCCCTCCCTACACAATTACCATCCCAGGAAATCAAGCGAATTGTGATCGTTTTGATCTCAATGACGCAGATTGTATTCCTTTTACCGGGGGAACCTTGATGGCACGTGTGAATGGTGGCATGTACGATACAAGCAGCTGGGAGGTCAAAACCAATTTGCCCAAAACAGTTGACACGACCCAAAGCTGTGCGGCTTTTCCGATAGCTGTGCCACCAAGCATGCGTTCCCTTGCGGAACCCTTTTCTTATCCAAATTCAGAAGATTTCGATTATCCCTTGGCGCCGCCTTCATTTGGTCAATTTGTCAATCACATTCGTGCTGTGACGCTTGCCGATGCAACAGAAGGAACGGTTTTTAAGGTTTCGCGTGGAATTTCAAATGCTTCATACGATTTTGGATGGTTAAAATGGAATCTGGGCATTACTGGCATTAACGGGAGTGGAACGTCTGGTGATAATGCTGTGCTTGCGAACAGTTTGACGTGGCCAGGATATAGCATGGATTATGCAGACCATGATGATCCAGGAAGTGTGGTTGCTGATGGCATATCCCATGTTGTTCGTGGTTATGTAGAACCTGGTGATGCCACCGATCAGGTAGCCCATGTTGATGATTGGGTGGCGGCCAGTGGATCGCAGTTACCAGCGATTGCACCGGCGGTAAATGAACTGATTGATGAAGCGCCAGTGCTGCGGCTGATTGTTTGGGATGCGGCTGATGGTAGTTTCGGGGCAAACGGCCGTTACACCATCCAGCAGTTTGCTCTTTTCAAAATCATCGGTTATGGGAACAGCAATGCCGAGGACGAATGGCTCTTATTAGAGTTCATCGGATTGGATAATTCTTGTGGGCAATTGCAAAAGAGTGGGGTTGACTTAGTCATTGATGAATTACAAATCATCGATATTGACACACTTCAACTAGAACAGCCATTAACCGCACAGGTTACTATTTCCAACGTAGGAACAGTGGATATTGCGCACAGTTGGTTTACGGTTGACTTTTATCTGAACCCGAGCCAAACAGATCCACTACCAAGTGGGGATATGTTTGGTGCTGCATCATTTACTAACTTGCCTGTTGGGGCACAAAAAACGATTTCTTACACTTTTTCAAGTGGAACGAATCAACAGTTCAACAATGCATTGTATGCAAAAGTTGATTCATCTGATTTCATCATTGAAACTGATAAGACGAACAATGTCGCAGCTATTTTAAATTTTAAAGTCTCTTTAAATGAGCGTTTTGTTTACTTGCCGGTTGTGCATCGATAAACCTGGGGAAAGTGGGAGAAACGGCCGTTTCTCCCCTTCCCCTCGCCCTTTTTTAATCCAAATGACAACCCGCCATTTGTCTGTTATCATCTGCATGAATAGTTTCTCATCTTTATGCAGGTCGTAAGTTCTGCCAGGTACCTTAAGAAAAACAACAATGGAGTCACACAATGTTAAAAAGATTTCTCTCGCTATCGGTGAGCCTTTTATTTCTACTTACTCTCGTTCTTTCTATCACAATACCAGCACACAATTTGGCCGAGGCTGATAGCAGCAGCTAGAATGAATACGTGCCAATTCCCATCAGTCGCCAAACCAGCAGCGTCATCAATAACAACACGATGAGCGTTTTCGGCCCCCAAATTTGCACCATGAGGAAGGTAGATAATATCACAATTTTAAACCCCTTGTTTTCATTTTTTTAGGAATAAGCATTAACATTTTAGGAGGAAGTTCATGCGTCGTAAAATCATCGTACTCTCAGGTATGGTCTTCATGGTCATGCTTGCTATTGTCGGGTCAGCTGCTAGTCAAAGAGGCCCCATTGCACAAGAATCAGCACCACCAATTCGCTTAAAAATAGGGACATTTACGCCAGCCCTCGGCGAAACGATAGCTGTCCCAGAAACGCTCTCCGTCGGTCAAATAGCGGAAGGCAGCCTTAATTATTATATTGTTCAATTTGACGGACCGATAACTGACGCTTACAAAGCGCAATTATCTGAATTAGGCGTAGGTATTCGCAGTTATATTCCTGACTATGCTTATAAAGTGTGGATGACGCCTGCACAAGCCCGTTCAGTCAGTCAATTAAGTCACGTTAGCTGGGTCGGCAATTTCGAACCCGCATACAAATTGAGTCCAGATTTGATTTTGGATGGGACCCAAATGTACCGTGTTCGCCTGGAAACAGATGGAGCGGCATCAACAATCGCAAATAGAATTGCCGCCACCGGGGCACAGATCGCCTCTCAAAATGACGGGTTTTTGCTCATTGCTGCCACCCAGGCTCAACTAAACGCGGTTGCCCAAATCACCGAGGTTGCCTGGGTTGAAAATTTTGTCCTGCATGAAAAGCATAACGAATATGGTGCCGGTGTCATTATTGGGGCAAACACGGCTAACGCCAATGGATATGACGGCTCTACCCAAATTGCCGCCGTTGCTGATACAGGGCTTGGTGGCGGGACTGCCGCCACAGCTCATGCTGACATCCCCTCCAGCCGGATTGTCGATATTCAGGATTTTCCGGCCTCCAGCGGTTACAATTGTTACAATGCGGTAAACGATGGTGCGGTTGATGTAGACAGCGGGCATGGTACACATACGGCCGTTTCCGTAGTCGGTGACGGCGATGCCAGCGGTCGCGGTACAGGGACCGCCCCTGGCGCTAGCCTCGTCTTCCAGGCAATTGAAGATTATGTCGATATGATTGGCAATTGCGTCAACTACGCTGACGGCTACTATTTACTCGGTCTCCCTGATGATCTAACAGATTTGTACCAGCCAGCTTATAATGCAGGCGCCCGCATTCACTCCAATTCATGGGGCAGTTCATTAGCTGGCGATTACACCGCCGACAGTGCCATTACCGACCAATTCATTTGGAACAACCCGGATATGCTGATCACCTTTTCCGCCGGCAATGACGGTACTGATGGCAACGGTGATGGCATTGTTGATGATGATTCAATAGGGTCTCCAGCTACAGCGAAGAATGTGCTGACTGTTGGTGCCAGCGAAAATGATCGCGACGGCAACTGGGATTGTGATACAAGCTTATCTTATACCTATTGTGCCTTTCTGGGCGGTCAGAATGACATTTTCACTTATGGCGCTGTATGGGCTTCAGATTTCCCGTCTGCCCCAATTCGCACCGATCCCAGCGCGGGTAATGCCGAACAAATGGCCGCATTTTCCAGCCGTGGGCCAACAGATGACGGCCGTATTAAGCCAGACGTTGTTGCGCCGGGCACCTGGATTCTCTCTGGCTACTCAGATCTGTATCAAGAAGGGTATGATAGTTCAAGCAACCCGCAAAACAGCGCGTATCAAAGTGATGGCTGGGGCTACCCACTTACCGAGCAGTATAAATACATGGGCGGCACCTCTATGTCCAATCCAATCGTGGCCGGGGCAGCCACCGTTGTGCGTGACTATTACAATAAGGCAAATACGCACGATGCCAGTGCTGCATTGGTGAAAGCGACTTTGATCAATACGGCCGTTGACTTGCTCGATGAAAACAATGACGGCGCAGACGACAACGATTATCCCATCCCTAACAGCCATGAAGGATGGGGGCTGGTTGATTTAGCCGCCGCTACCGACGGCAGCCAACAATACGTAGACAACACATCCGGCATCAACACCAGCAGCACGTCAAGCTACCAGTATGAAATTGGCACAGGTGGCAGCCCATTCAAGGTGACGCTGGTATGGAGTGACTATCCATCAACGGCAGCAGCATCCAAAAATCTGGTTAATGACCTGAATCTGGTTGTTACCGGCCCCGGCGGCTCTCCTATTTACAACGGTAATGTCTTCAGCGGCGGTTGGTCAACAACCGGCGGTAGTGCAGACACCGTCAACAATGTGGAAAATGTGTATGTGCAATCTGCGGCGGCAGGCACTTGGACAGTCGAAGTCACAGGCTCAAACGTGCCACAAGGGCCACAGCCATTTGCATTGGTTGTAGACGGCAGCTTTGGTACGGTGGCAACAGATACACCAACAGCTACGAACACAGCTACGCCATCACCAACCAACACGGCTACCCTCACACCATTCAATACGGCTACTTCCACACCAGCCAACGAGTATACACCTACGCCAACGTCAACCAGTGGCTATACGCCCACACCAACCGACACGGCTACCCCCACACCAACCAACGATCATACACCTACGCCAACGTCAACCGATGTAAAAATGCACGACCAAAAGGACATAGCTAGGCAGAGCGCAGTGTAGACAAAGACTAAAACAAACACGGGTAGCCACACACCAAAAAAAGAATAAAAACAGACAGCAAGGACAACCAATGACTAAAAAAACACAAAAAAAAGAAAAGATACGAAGAA
>QQUD01000965.1:0-1350 GCA_008501785.1 Chloroflexota bacterium | reverse complement strand
CTATACGCCCACACCAACCGCCACTGCTACCCCCACACCAACCAACGCTCATACACCTACTCCAACGTCAACCAGTGGCTATACGCCCACACCAACCAACACGGCTACACTCACACCAGCCGCGACACCTACCCAAACCAATACGGCTACCCCCACACCAACCAACGAGTATACACCTACGCCAACGTCAACCAGTGGCTACACGCCCACACCAACCAGCATGGCTACGGCTATACCCACACCAACAGCAACACAAACATCGTTATTAATCGATTTAACAGTTGACGACTTACAGGTCATTCAGTTAGATATCCTGGACCCAGATGAGCCATTTTCGGTACAGGCCACTGTTTCAAACATTGGAGATGTAGATATTAGCGGTCAATTTTTTGTCGACTTTTACCTTAATCCAAGTCAAACAGGTCCATTTTTAATTAGTGAGAGTGTGGCGTTCAAAACAATTTTTGGTTTAGCTGTTGGTACACAACAAACAATCAACGTTACTATCCCTGGCGGCATGGTACAAACAGTTGACAACACGTTGTATGTACAAGTTGATTCGTTTAACCAAATCAATGAAACGAATGAAGCTAACAACGAAACGGCCGTTCTTAACTTCGATGTCCTGCCACGAAAAGAATGGTTTATCTATCTGCCATTCATCAAAAAATAACCACAGTGTAGGGGTGGTTGCGAACCGCCCCTACACCACAATTCTAATCTAACCCCGCCTTCACCGCCTGTGCCACTTCCAATGGAATCCCTGGCACCGACGCAATCTCTTCCTCAGTCGCATTGCGCAAATCTTCCAGCGAACCAAAATGCTGCAAAAGCAGTTTGCGCCGCTTCGCACCCACGCCAGGAATCGTTTCCAAAATTGACGCCACGCCCACCTTCGAGCGCCGCTTGCGATGCCCTTCATTCGCAAACCGGTGTGCCTCATCCCGTACTCGCTGCACCAGATACAGTCCTTGCGAGCGGCGCGGTAGCAAAATCGAAAGTGATTGGCCTGGTTTAAAAAGCTCTTCTTCTCGCTTCGCTAACCCGGCCAGCGGCACCTCGTTTTCCAAACCAAATTCCTTCAACACATCAACCGCCATCGATAGCTGCCCTTTGCCACCATCCACAATCAATAAATCGGGCAGCAGCGCCCAGGCCGTATCCTTCTTCTGACCCAGCTTGCTTGGATCGTGCAGTTCACCCGCCAGCGCATCCTTGTGCCGCTGGAACCGGCGCATCAGCACTTCCTTCATTGCGCCATAATCATCATTCGTCACCGTTTTGATGTTGAAGCGGCGATAATCGCTCTTTTTCGGCGCACCCTGCACAAACACAACCAGCGAACCAACG
>QQUD01000263.1 GCA_008501785.1 Chloroflexota bacterium | reverse complement strand
GTCCGGCTCGTGTAATTGCCATATGCAGCTTGCGCGTATTGTCCCGAATCAACTCATATCGTTCTTCTTCAGACAGACGAATGCTTTGCTCACGTTCATACAAGCTGTGAACACCCATCAAAAACACAATCGGGCTTTCTAAACCGGTTGCCGCATTGAGCGGACACACCCTAATTTTGTCTTGATCGGGTTCATAACGCGGATCAACGGCTGTTTCCGCACCAAACTTCTGTGCCAAACGACTGCCCAGCATATCAATCTTCAGCGGGTCGGCATGGATAATCAAAATATGCCCCTTCGGCATCCCGGCTTGCAAAAGCTGTTCAATTTCATTGACGACCCGCGTCACCTCATCCTGCTCACTCGTCAGCGACAGCAGCAGCGGGAACACCCCTGTGGGCATATCATCCAGTCGTGGCGTGACAATATCCTCATCATCCTCTGGTAAACGGGTGCGATACAGCAGCGTGGCAAAGCTCATAATCTCTTTCGTTGTGCGATAGCTTTTATGCAAACGATGCACGCGCCCGCGCACATCTAGCCCACTCGCTAACCATGATTGCCCTCGCTTCAAAAACCCCTGGCTCGAGTCTGCCACCAAAAACAGTTGACCAACCTGTGGTGCAAGCAGTTTCTTGATGATTTCAAACCAAATGGGTGCGAAAAATTGAGCCTCATCTACCAAAATGATGTCGTATTGAGGAAGTCGCAGTGTACCCGATTCGATAAATCGCCAAATGTGACGCGGCACATCGCCCCAATCCATCTTGTTGCGTGCCTGCAATTTTTTGTGATACGCCTGCATCCCGTCAAAAACACGGTGACGCATCGACTCGTTCAGCGCAAATCCGCGCCCAGTCCGATTAACATCCAGGTAATCTTCACGACTGAACAACATTCGGTCTTTGTACCAATCAATTTCGTCCATAAGCAGGTGAGGTGAAACGGCCGTCTTCGCCAAATCCTCCATCCATACCTGTTCCACCAAATGCAGCCGCTCCTTGTGCGAGACAAAGTCTCGAAACAATTCATCCTCACTCTTGGGCCAATAGCGGCGACACCATTGATTAAACGTGTAAAATTTCGTCTTTTTGTCACCATCGCTTAGCAAATCATACCGCTGCCGCAAATCATTAATCAACGCCCGGTTATGCGTCAGCACCAAAATGCGCTTGCCGGGAAACATATTGCGCAGCATGTGCGCCCGATAAATCACAATTAACGATTTCCCACTACCAGCGACGCCATTGATCAAGCGCAGATGAAAATCACGTACCACGTTCTGCCCTTCATCCGACAAATTTAGCGCACTTTTTAACGCCCTTTCTTGGCTGTAATCAAGCAAATACGGTTGAAGGGTCGCCTGTGTTCCCCGGTCAACCGGCTTGCGCACCGTAAATTGAGAAGGAACCACCACTTCAGGCGTAAACACCTGCCGCACCGCATCCAGCACATCGGCAGCATAAGGTGTACTTAACTGCGCCACCACCCATTCACCAAAAAATGTGGGCGTCAGATTCTCTTTGCTCACATGCAGCATATCAGCCGGACGGCTGCTGACCTGTGCCAGTTGTTTTGCCGTCAAATTGGGAAAGATGACGCCAGCAGGGATGCATGGAGAATGGGGGATAACGGCCGTTACCTGCTCCCGAAACACAGCAATCGCCTCATGTGCATCATGCCCAATTCTTTTTGCATCCGTTGATTGTTTAAACAATCCTAACTGATTCGCCTGCTTCACATCCTTGCCAGTGGCAGCACAAACCGCCAACACAATCAACCGATTTTTATAAAGCACCCAAAAATCGGGACCAACACCATCTTGCTGGGGAATGCGTTGGGATACATAAATTTCTTCTGGCAGTCGTTTCAACACGTTAAACAACCGCACCTGTTCTGGTGTGGCGTTGACGATAGGGGTTCGGGGGATCATGTAGGCCATATATTGTTTACCAAAGGTGCGCCGCACTTCGGAAAGTGCGGCGCACCTGAATATTCACTATCCATATTCGTAAGGCACATAGGCACAATGCTTGAGAAGCTGACCCAATATTTGCACAAATTCTTTGTGTTCGTCTTTGTTTGGCTTGGCGTCCAGTACATGCCGGCTGCCCACAATGATTAGCTTGCGGCGTGGACGCGTAATTGCCACATTCAGTCGTTCCGGCTGGAAAAAGAAATCTGCCAAATCAGCAGCAAACCTTGGGTTCGAGGTGGTTAACGACAAAATGATTAAATCGCGCTCCTGTCCCTGCATTCGCTCTACCGTGTCGGTGACAATATGGTCTGGATGGATATCATCTGACACTGTTTTCCGCAGCAGGCTGCGAATGAGCCGCGCCTGTGCTCGATAGGGTGTCACAATACCAATCTCATGGGCGGGGAAACCTGTTTCAACGACAGTTTGCACAAGCTCTACAACTGCGTTTGCTTCTTTGTAGCTGCTGGTGGTGTTATTGTGGTGCATGATGTCGTAGAAAACGGCCGTTTTCTCCACATCCAGCACCGTCTCCAATCGATTCGGCAGGGTCGGGAATTCCATTTTCAAATCAGCAACCACCGCAGCCGATGTCAAAAGCCCTTCATAAAATTGCTCACTCGGCCATTCAGTTAACTGCTCGTTCAGCCGGTACGTCTCTGTTAGCATCGTGTCATAATTTTGATCCACTAGCAGACTAAACACAGACTCTCGAAACGCACCGCCCGAATACCTTGTCGTCAATACCGGCGGCAGCTGCTGCTGGTCTCCGATAAAAATATACTTTTTAGCTCGCAGCATCCCCATCACCGCCAACGGCAGCGTCACCTGACTCGCTTCATCAAAAATAATCGTATCAAACTCAACCCCGCTCAGTCGTTTGGTACACGTAGCAAACGGCGTCCCGCCAATCACATATCCACCCGCCACATCAACAAGCGGCGACAACGAATAGCGCTTGTAATTCTCAACTAGCAAATCATCTGCCACTGACTCTTGCCCAATTTTGACAGCCAGCACATCTGGCGCAACTTCTGCCAATTTGTTGAGCGCATTGTTGATAGCTCGGTGCGTAAATGATGTCACCAACACCCGCTCTCCATCACTCACCAATGCCTGCGCCAAGTGGGCCAACACACGTGTTTTGCCCGTTCCTGGCGGTCCTTGAATCAAATAAACGAGATCTGTCGCATACGCATTCGCCAGCGCCTCACTTTGGCTCCAATTCAACCCCAATGCCTCCCCCATCTCTAATCCGCGATCATACAAACCCGGATCGATGTTGGGTGCGAGCCGCCCCATCAGCAGTGGCAAAATGCGGTCTCGCCCGACAACCGTATCTCCGGCTTCGGCCAGCGCATTCAAAAAGAAGCTGCTCAAATCAAGATAACCAATATCCAGCACCCAATCATCCGACTCTGTCAGTACATTGCCCCAATTAAACGGAGTCGCACTGGAAACGCGCAAAGTGGTCTCGAATTCGGCATCTAAATTGACAAGGACGCGAGGTTCTTGCGCTGGATTCCCTTTGCTCAGCA
This sequence comes from Chloroflexota bacterium, assembly GCA_008501785.1. Next base: position 2,971 of record QQUD01000263.1, on the reverse strand, counting down.
CCAGGATGTCGCCTGCGCGGAAGCGGGATTGATTGCGACCACAAACTAGCTCAATCTGACCGTTATCGAACGATTTGACGATGGTTACGTTTTCGATAGCGTATCCATCCGCCACCCGCACAGGCAGCGGTTTGGCCCATATTTTTTTGATTTGGCGATGCTGAACGGCCGTTTCTTGCAGCACAAACCGCATCATTCCATTCAAAAATCGTCCGGCAGCATCATTTTCGGAAAATTGGGGCTGGTTTAAATAGGACTGGTACATTGAATTCGACATGATCTCTCCCAACAATATTATCCCATAACCAGAAACTGAATGCTTAAGACAATCGTACTGCTCTGGTAATACAATTTAAAGGATAAACCTTGTTGTCAAGATCACAAATTTGAGAGATTTATTTGTGTCGGTGTGTGGGGGAGAAACGGCCGTTTTCAACAAAAATTTTAAATACTAGTACCGTAACTTTCTAAAAATGTAGGGCGAATTGCCAATTCACCCTACAAAATCATAAAGTTGAGGTACTAGCGTTCGAAGATAGGAATTAGAACGCAGATTTACACAAATAAACACAGATTTAGGATGCAATTCCCATTAATTTATGGTCAAATTTGAATCTAATCTGTGTTTTTCTATGAAAATCTGTGTCCCATTCTTAAACTATCGGATTGCTAGATAAACAATCAAAAATTCAACAAATAATCAAACATGTTGATCAAACAAAATCGGATTCCCATCAGGATCAACAATCACAAAACTCGCAGGTCCCGTTGAGCTTTCATCAGCCTCACTCTCAAATGCCACGCCTTGCGCCTTCAGCGCTTTTTGCAAATCGCGCACGTCTGTAAACGAATCAAGGCCTTGGGCGTTTTGGTCCCAACCAGGATTGAATGTCATAATATTTTTGTCAAACATGCCCTGGAACAGCCCAATCACTTTGTCACCGTTCTTCAGAATCAGCCAATTTTGTGTCGCGTCCCCACCCATTTGTTGGAATCCTAATTTCTCATAAAAGGTTTTTGAAGCTTCGAGGTCTTTCACAGCCAAACTTACCGAAAATGCACCTAATTTCATGATATTCTCCTTTTTTTCTGGATAATCGTCTGCTTAACTATAGAACAAACGAGCTACTACGTCAATCACTTTGATAGCTTTATTTTGTTAATTTCCAAGGAGTCGGCACGATAGATGCCAGACAAATAACGATGCCTATACGTGATACAATAGACAATGCCCCATCAATAACATTTAGAGAGTGTTCGGGAAAAGAAATTTGTTTGGTCAAATAAGTGAACGCAATCATCCATAGTAACAAAAACAAACAAGCTGACATGAAACGGAAACGGCCGTATTGAGTTTTGAGTTAACGGCCGTTTCCCCCATCCCCGAAAAAAAGTACAAACCAGTCCATTCACCTCAATAATGATATACTTCGGGCATGAACACGCCGCTGCTGTTAACAAAAATCCACATGCCCGCCGTGCGAACCGAATTTGTGCCGCGCCCACGTCTGGTAAACCAACTAACAGCCCCCGGCAAACTAACCCTCATTTGCGCCCCAGCCGGATTTGGCAAAACCACCCTGGCAAGCTGCTGGCTGGCCCAGAAAAACCAACAGGGAGCCTGGTTGTCGTTAGATGAAAGCGATAACGACCTCCATCGCTTTTTCACCTACTTTACGATTGCGCTGCAACAAATTGACGCCACTGTGGGACAAAACGTACTCGATACACTGCAAACACCCAACCCACCCGCTGCCCCTATTTTTCTCTCCCACCTCATCAACGATTTGGCTCAATCAAACCAGCAATTCATTTTGGTACTCGATGATTATCACCTGATTGATACCGAAGCCATTCACAATGCCCTCACTTTTCTGGTAGAAAACCAGCCGCCACAGCTTCATCTCGTCATCCTTAGCCGCACAGAGCCGCCCTTGCCCATCACCAAACTGCGCGCCAAAAACCAAATCGTCACTATCCAGGCCAATGATTTACGCTTCACACGAGCCGAAACAGAAACCTTTTTCAATCAAGCCATGCAGCTAGGGCTTACCGGTGATCAAATAGCCCAGCTAGAAAATCAAACCGAAGGCTGGGTAACGGGCTTGCAACTGGCGGCGCTCTCCTTAAAAGAAACGTCCGATGCCGTTACCTTCATTCGCCGACTGTCGGGCCATGATCGGTACATTGCTGATTACCTTGTCAACGAAGTTATTTCATACCAGCCCCAGCACATACAGGAATTTTTATTGCAAACGGCCGTTTTGAAGCGAATGAATGCTGATTTATGCAATGTGGTTCTCGGTATAACCAACAGCCAATCAATTTTAGAAACATTGGAAACAGCTAATTTGTTCATCGTCCCGCTGGATAACAATCGAAACTGGTATCGCTACCATCATCTTTTTGCCGACACGCTGCAAAGGCAACTCGAACGACAAAACCCAGAGCGTATGATTGATTTGCATCGTGCTGCCGCTGTCTGGTTTATGGCCCATGACATGCTGCCCGAATCAATCGAACATTCGCTGGAAGCCAAGGATTATGAGCGCGTTGTCCAACATCTCGATGAAATTATTGACCAGATTCTAGCCAGCAGTCGGTTTAAAACCTATTTGCGCTGGCTGAACAAAGTCCCTCAAACGTATTTGACGCCGTCGATTGCTCTATACCAGTTATTCTTTCTACACGAAATGGGAGAGTTTGATGAGGCAGCCAAGAAGCTAAGATTAGTCGAAGACTTGCTTGGCCCACTGCCGCAAGATATTGATGAACTGGATGCGGAAACGGCCGTTTATTTTGGCATCTTGGCAGTCTTTAAAGGCGTGCAAAAAGCATCTGCCTTTGCTGTCAATGAGGCGTTACCCTATTTTTCCCAGAGCCTTGAATTGCTGCCCAAAGAGTTGATATTTTGGCGCGCTCTAGCGCTTGGGGCTAACGGGTTCTGCCATCGCGTCAATGGAAACTATAA
>QQUD01000125.1 GCA_008501785.1 Chloroflexota bacterium | reverse complement strand
GGGGTGGGGCTTTACCCACTATTGGTTTTGTTAATGCAAATATTGTTTTTGCATTAGAATTGCTGATGGCTCGGGTTGTTTTGGTGATGGTGGTGATGGCAGTTGTTTTTTTTGTGCAAGGTTACGGCCGTTCCAATTCACTCCTTGATCGGGGGCAGCAGCTTTTCAAATTTAGCCGCGCTGTGCTCATATTTTATATTTTGCCAGAATCTTTTTCCATTTTGGCAGCAGTGATTTTTGGGCAGATGGGCAGTTGGGGCTTCTTATTGTTTTGGGCAGGTATTTTTTTGTTGGGGTATTTGGGGCATTGGTTGCAGAAAACGGCCGTTTCAGCCCAACAACGCGCTCAAATGTTGTACCAATTAGAGCAGTTAGCCCAAGACATTTTGCAAGAACCTGCCGACGATGTTGATCTGCTACGATTATTGGCAAACTATGTGCCAAAAATTTTTCAAAATGGTTGGGTCGAAATTCGACAGCTACCAGATCATGTGCTTTTTGCGCAGGGGGAAGGCTGGATTCCCACGCCAGATGAAACATGGGCGCAATTGGCCGATTGTGACGATGATTATTTATTGCTGCCAGGTGTGCCTGAAGCGGTTGATTTTGGGTTTGATTTAGAGGCTTTGCTCATTCCTTTTTGGCACGATGGACAACTTTTGGGTGGCATTTACGTAATGCGTCCACTGCCACATGATGTACGCCAATGGGAAGAATCGGGGTTGGCTTTGGCTGCTCAAATTGGGGCTGGTTTGCAAAGGAGCGTGCAGTTTCAGGCCGCGCTCGATGCGCAGGCAGCAGCGTATGAAGAGGCTGTTTACCAACAGGCGTATCAGGCTGAGGTGTATGCACAAGCGTTAGCTTATGAGAAAGTTTCTCAAGAGTTGGCGGTTGCGGGCAAGATTCAAATGTCATTTTTGCCCCAAGAATTACCGCAGCTTTCGGGGTGGCAGTTGGCGGTGACGTTGGAACCAGCGAGGGAGACGTCTGGTGATTTTTATGATTTTATTTCGTTGGGAAACGGCCGTTTAGGTCTCATCGTGGCAGATGTGGCGGACAAGGGAATGGGTGCAGCACTTTACATGGCGTTGAGCCGTACCTTGATTCGCACTTTTGCTACAGAATTTGAGCATGAGCCGGAAAAAGCATTAGCTGCTGCCAATCTACGCATTTTGAAAGACACAACCAGTGATCTGTTTGCCACGGTTTTTTACGGCATTTTGGACCCTGAAACGGGGGTGCTCACCTATTGCAATGCAGGACATAATCCACCCTATTTGCAATCACCGAATGGTGAAAAAGAGCGACTGCTGACACGCACGGCATTGCCGATTGGCATTTTTGAAGATGTGCCGTGGGAACATGGTCAAATCACCATCAAGCCCGGTGAATTATTGGTGATGTATACGGATGGGGTGGTGGAGGCTGAAGATGAGGAGCAAGATTATTTTAGTGAAGCAAAGTTGCAATCGATAACGCGGGCCAATATTGATCGGTCTATAGATATGATTGAGAATAAGGTGATAACGGCCGTTTACGATTTTGTAGGCGATGCGCCGCAGCTAGACGATATTACGCTGATGTTGTTAAAGCGGGAATCAGGCTAAACAAATCGACATTGCCACCGCTAAGAATGACACCAACTCGTTGACCAGGCTGCGTGTAATTGCCACTGAAAATGGGGGCTAGCGCTGTGGCTGCACTCGGTTCCACTACAATTTTCACCCGTGTCCACAAAAAAATCATCGTTTCGATTATCGATTGTTCATCAATGGTGGTCATGTCTGACACATATTGCTGCATGACAGCATGATTGCGTTCGCCAATGAAGCGCGTGCGTAATCCATCAGATATGGTGGGGGGAACGTGATTGAGCGTGTGAATTTTATTTTCACGCCACGATTTGTTGGCATCATCGGCAATTTCTGGCTCAACCCCAATCACTTTGCAGGTTGGGCAACTGGCTGCGGCTGCCAGGGCTGTGCCGCTAATCAAGCCACCGCCGCCAACTGGTGTAAACAATAAGTCTAAGTCACCAACTTCTTGGAAGAGTTCAAAAGCGGCCGTTCCCTGACCCGCAATAATGTGGTCATTGTCGTAAGGATGAATGAGTGTGTAGCCATGTTGAGTTGCCAAATCACCTGAGATCTGCTCACGATTAATCGCTGAACAAGTCACAATTTCAGCGCCATAACCAGCAGTGGCCGCTTTTTTGATGGCGGGTGCATCGTCAGGCATGACAATAACAGCTTTTACTCCAAGCAATTTAGCTGCTAATGCAACGCCCTGCGCATGATTGCCGCTGGAATGGGTGATCACACCAGCTTTGCGTTTTTCACCATCTAGCTGGCTAATTGCATTATAAGCACCACGGAATTTAAATGCGCCAACTCGTTGAAAGTTTTCACATTTTAAAAAGATATTTCTATCCGTAAGTTGATTGAGTGTGCGAGAGGTGTGGACTGGCGTTCGATTGACAATACCAGTCAACCGTTTAGCTGCTTCTTTCACATGTTTCGACGTTACTGACATTTAAAGCTCTTTTACCATTTCAACGCGACGGAATGAGTCGAAATAGCCCATTCTTTGATATCCTTCCCATTGGGCATCGTCGTACAGGTTTTCTGAAATTGCATCTTGTCGTTTGTGTCTACGGTGCAGCACGTGGAGCACTGTTTCTGTTACTTCTGCCACGTCACCAGCTGTCACCTCTACGATAATGCGGGTTAATTGCAAGAGGCCAGCGTGATAAGTAACCCAGCCCCGCCCGCCATTGTGTAGTTCGACAAGAAGGGCTGACAAATTACGTGCATTTTGCAGGGTTTCTGTTTCGTTGAGCCAATTTGGCCTGTTTTGACGATGGGAAAGGAGGATAATGGCTTCTTCATGATTCAATGAAGTAACGCGTTTAACACGAGATAACAAATAGTTGTCTTGGTTTGGCGTCGGAGGACGTCGTGCAACAATGAGTTCACGCGTTTCTACGAACCCACACTTACGAAAAAGTGTATGTGCCGGATCGTTTCCTTTGATTACCTCTAACCAGATATACCCCACCTTGTTTTTTTCTGCTTGACTAATGAGCGATTTCATGATCTGGCCGCCTGTGCCTTTGCGACGACCGACGGGCAAAACGCCTAATCGTGTTATCCAGGCTCGGTTGTGCCTCACGCCAAGCATGCCTAATCCCAGCATGAGGTTATCTTCCATTGCCACACATGAATTTTCTAAGCTAATGTCGTAAACACGAGAGTATTCACGTAGGCGAGCCACGTTCATGGGCATTGGCACTAAATAATCGACACGTGTTTGATTATAAGCTTCAGTTAACTGTTCGTAGCTGAATTGATTGGCTGGTATAAGGTCCATTTGCATCTATGGTTCCAGATATTCCTTTACCTGGTCTGGGAATGATTTAACATCAATTGGCTTTGTAATACAGCCATCACAACCGTATCGTTGAGCCATTTCCATTGCCTTATCGGGTGGCCATGCCGTAATAGCGACAATTGGTACACCTTGCAAATCCGGTATTTGTTTGAGTAACGTTACAACAGTTTGTCCATCAACATCTGGCAAACCCATATCAACCAAAATCAGGTCAGGGTTTTCTTCAATGGCAACGGTAACACCTGTTTCACCATCAGCCGCATGTAACAATAGGTAATCAAATCGAGATAATACGCGTTCAACCAGAATTTTATTGGCTAAATTGTCTTCAATTTGCAAAATTGTTTTCATGGTGCAATCCTTTCCTCAAAACTCATTGCCTATGAATCTGTGGGAGGTGGTACAGGCAGCTTTTCAACTGGAGTATCTTTCCATTTTTCCCCTTCTTCAATGAGCATCACGGGAATGCCATCACGGATTGGATATTTCATATTTGTATCATGGCAAACCAGCCAAGTGCTATGTATCAATTCTAATCTTCCTGGATCATCACCAAACTCGCTTGATTGTACGGCTACAGGACATCTCAAGATTTCTAAAAGTTCGGGACTGATTGGTAAGTTGTTTTCTTCGCTCATATTTAAAACCTTCTCCTTTATAAAAATGTTCAATTCAATTGAAAAATAAATAATCTTTCGTTGGACACACGTTTTAAAAGCACCTTATTGATCATACGCTTCTAAAGGGTATGCTGCAAGCTATCAATATGGTTAATCTTTCTTATAATGACTATTTATGGGTCACGAACACAACGAAATCCGACCGTAGAGCTAATGAAATCGGGTGTGAGAGAATAGCGATTGGATGTGCGAATGCGTTCTACTTGATTGTTATATGGCCAGGCTCCACCACGAACAACACGGGCAAACCCTGTTTCTGGCCCTTGTGGATTATTGAGTGGGGCTTCTGGGTAATAGGTTTCATCATACCAATCGGAGGTCCATTCCCACAAGCTGCCTGCCATGCCTAAAATGCCAAATGGGCTGGCTCCGTCGGGCAATGCATCAACAGGTTTCATGTTGTCGAAGCTATCGCTTTGAAAAACGGCCAGGGTTTCATCTGGCGCTGTATTGCCCCAAGGGTAAATACGGCCGTCTGTTCCTCTTGCGGCATATTCCCATTCCGCTTCTGTTGGCAGTCTGGCTCCAACGGATTGGCAATAATTTTTGGCACCGTACCAACTAATGTGATTGGCCGGGTAATTGGCAAACCCTGTCATTGGAAAATATTGAATGGTGCCATCACCCAGGTCTTGCTCTTCAAGATAGTTTGTGTAACCCGCTAAGTTTCGAGGGGCGGTGCAATCTCTATTATCGCAAGCGCGTTGGTAGGTTCCCAATCGCTTGAGGAACGCTGCAAATTGTTCAACATTTACTTCATATTTGTCAATATAGAAATCATTGATTTGAATTTCTCGCTGGGGTTGTTCATCTGATGCAGATAAAACATCGTCTTCGTTGGATCCCCTGAGGAAGGTGTCGGCCGGAATGAGGACCATTTGCATGCCGTCTTGTTCACGAAGGATCATTTTGGGCATGGTGTCAGGTGTTTCGGTTGGGGTTACAGTGGGTGTGTGTGAAGGTGTTGGTGTTGGTGTTTCGGTTGCTGGCGGTGGTGTTGGTGTGTTTGTGGGAGTTTTTGTCTCTTGCAGATTACTGCTTGATGTGGTGAGGGCTTCCATGCTATTTGGGGTGCTGAGATTTTCGGTGCTAGTGGTTGGGGTGACGGTCTGGGCTGCTAATTCGGCGGCTGCTGCGTTTTGTTGGCGTATTAAATAGGGGATAAATAGGCTAGCAATGCCGATAAGGATGAGCGTTATTGGGATCAGAAATAGGGGTTGTTGATACCAGGGTGATTGATGGTTGACGGTTTGGATGGTGTGGTCAAGTGCTGGATTTGATTGGATAGTGAAGGTGGGGAATTGGGGGGAAACGGCCGTATTCCTTTCTCCCTCTTTCACCAACTTTTTTTGTACTGTGATGATGTCGGCAACCGTGACGTGTTGTAAATTGTTTTTACGTTGATATTCAAATAGTTCGTAACAAAGTTCTTGTGTTTTTGTAGGATAACCGTTGGTTAGTTGATAAATATAGTGAACAACATCTTGTACGATTGTAAAACCGACTGGTTCCCGAATAATTGAATCAACTTCGTCTTCAGAAAGGGGTTCAATTGGAATTTCTTGTACCCATTGTGCAAATGGCAATTCATCAAATGTTCTAAACAGGGTATCTGGAAGGGTGATAGCATAAAGTGATGCGGCTCTATTTGCTTGACGTAATTCGTTGTGGAGGTCAACGATAATGTCTGGTGATAATTTTTCGGCTCGAATTTGTTGTGTCAATTCGTTTAGATTATCAAATAAGAGAAGCAGTCGTTGCTCACCCAGAGACGATGCCAATGGTTTGATTAGTTGGAGGAAAAAAGCTTGCAATGGTGCCGCGACAAATGTGGTTTGATTGAAAGTTGGCAGTTCAATAGTAGAGTTGGCACTGACTTTTTCGTTGATATGGTGTGCCAAGTCCCAGTAAAAGCTGCTGATGCCGTCAAGTGTGATCTCTTTAAGATCGATAATGATGGGGAAGAAGGTGGGACCGAAACGGCCGTTTTCGATTTGCCGCAGAATACTCGTTTTACCAATTTGAGCAGGCCCATGTAAAACAATCGGGCGTGAGGTTTCAGGAATATGTGAATTTAAGTCTGTTAATAGTTGGTTTAGCAGCGTGTTCCTGCCAAAGAAAATCTCTGACGGTTTTCCATGATTATGTGGTGTGTAAGGATTGTTCTGGATTGCCAAATTAACCATAACCCGTATTTATACCTAAACTGAAGCAAATAACCAACACCTTACCCGTCTAGAGTATAGCAAGAAATCGTGGGGACAAATGAACAGACGATAATTTGCCACCTTCGATGAGGCGTGATGAACGTTAAGAAAATAAAACGGTAATAGGGAACTTGTCATTCCCGCGCAGGCGGGAATCCATGACGTAGTCGAGTAGATTCCCGCCTGCGCGGGAATGACAGGGCCACATTTTGTAGTTTTCTAT
>QQUD01000079.1 GCA_008501785.1 Chloroflexota bacterium | reverse complement strand
GTTAGCCTGGGATTGGTCAATCGATGGCCACAATCTGCTCCTTTGCCATTCTTACCGGACACAGCAGCAGCTTTATACCTTCAACTTGCAGACCCAAACGTTAACCAAATTAAATCATCCTCCTGGTGTCTACGAACGCTCAATCGGGCCATTTGGCACGTTTGCCCACTTTTTGCCCAATAACAACATTGTGGCACTCTGGCAAAGTGGCACACAGTCTTCACAACTTATTGAGCTAGATAGACGCACTGGCGAGAAGATGCACACGATTGTTGGACCGGAAACGGCCGTTTCCGCACGTCCATGGCAATCAATCACGTACACCTCATCAGACGGCACCCTGATTCAGGGGTGGCTTGCTGTTCCTGGAGGGACTGGCCCCTTCCCCACTATCCTGAACATGCACGGAGGCCCACACTATCAAAAGCGGTCCATTTTTGATCCCGATGTTCAAGCCTGGCTCGATCATGGGTTTGCTTTTTTAAGCATTAATTTTCGCGGCTCCACTGGATTTGGAGATGCGTTTAAAAGCCAAATTTGGGGAAATCTGGGGCATTGGGAGCTAGAAGATATGGTGGCAGCCCGCGATTGGCTTGTTGAAAATGAAATTGCCCAGACAAACGCTATTTTTCTGAGTGGCGCTTCCTATGGCGGCTATTTAACATTGTGGGGGCTGGCTCGTCGGCCAGATTTATGGGCAGGCGGGCTGGCAGTCGTTGCTATTGCTGATTGGGTCGCCAATTATGAAGATGCCACGGATGCCATGAAAGGTGCCTTTCGCATGTGGCACGGTGGCTCGCCAGCAGAAGTTCGTGAACGGTATGTAAACAGTTCCCCAGCTACATATTTAGAAAGCATCAGTGCGCCATTGCTTGTTATTCAAGGACATAACGACACCCGCACAACGCCACGACAAATGGAGCAATTTGAAGCCGGCATGAAAGCGTCGGGCAAGCAGATTGAGGTGCTTTGGTTTGATGCGGGTCACGGTGAGGTTAGTGCTGCTGAGACGATTGCTTTTCACGAGAAACAGATTGAACTTGCGTTAGATATATTGAAGCGGCATTGACAAGGCATTGGAAGCATTGCTGGTGGAAAACGGCCGTTTCCCACCAGCTACCATTTAATATTTACTCATCACCAGCTAAACAATTCCAAATTCAGTCGCTGGGGGTTGTTTCGCATCGTGTTTTGCCATAAATTGGCCTAAGAGATGTCCAACCACAAAAATAATCAGTATGCTGACTGCGCCCATTAATGCCATGCCAATGATCGTGCCAATACAAGGGATAAAAAAGAAAAGATACGCCGGAATGAGGACGATGGATGATACTAGATATAAACCCAGCGTCAGGCCCAAAATGATCACATAATCCCAAATATTTGTTTTGAGTATTTGCCACATCTCTTTATATTCAAAACATGATTTTATTGTACCTTCACGAACCAATTGCATAGCAAACATAGGTGTCATAACTTGGAGCAGCAAACTATATGGCATGACACATGCAGCCATGATGCCCCAAATAGCTATAAATGCAGGGGCCTGATCAATAGATGGGGGGCCGCCTGTGCTGGATGCTGCAAACTCGCTGCTGAGCATTTGTGAAAAAAAGATAGCCATCGCGATGCCGTAAATGATGAGTATTGGAAGTGAGTAGATGAGCATCACAACGAACATACGCAGTCCATCTGTTAGATAACGGCTGAGATCACTCCATTCGGGTAACGGCCGTTTTTCCCCATTCCTTACGTTGCGCATAAGCTGAAAAATGTAGCCAGCTAGCGCAAAGTTGAGAATCGGCACAATAAATACGCCAACGCCTATCCCTAACTTTTTATACCAATTTTCGTCTTCGCTAATGTAACCAAAAGCTTTTGCAATATCCATGGAATACTCCCCCAATAACTTTCACCTTTTAGGTAAGTGCAATGTGTAAAAAATTCAATAGTGTCTGCTGGATTATACAACAACACCAATCTTTCAGCCTGTATATCAACTGCATACAATGTATAAATCCCATTTCTAAGGGCAAATTAGAACCGGAACAGGGGTTCGCCGCAGGATCGCGTTGACTGGACTGCCCAAGACTACTTCAACGACTGGCTGTGCTCCGTATCCACCCATGATGATGAGGTTGCAATGGTGGGAAACGGCCGTTTCCAAAATCACATCAGCCGCTTTCCCCGACCCGATCTTAAATTCAGCTTCAATTTCATGCAGTTCCAGGTAACGGCGGGCATAATCGATGATTACTGGATCAGGCGCTTCCTTCTCATGGGCGGTGACAACGACAAGCTGCGCTTGCCACTGCTTAACCAGGTACGCAGTTATGGACAAAGCCTTTTTACTGTTATTACTGCCATCGTAAGCTAGTAGCATTTTGTCAAGGGGGGAAACGGTGCCGGGAACGGCCAAAATCGGTTGGTTACTGTGTTTAATTACCAGGCGAAAACCTGATCCGAGCCGGTCAACGATTGTTTCACCCGGCGGGTGGGCCAGATTCATAACGATAAGGTCATTCCAACGTGCCCGGTCAATAATTGTTTGGGCGATAGAGCCGGTTTTTAAGATAAGACGGCCGTTTACCCCAGCATTTTGACAGCGGCGATCAAACTCTGCCTGAACTGCCTGGGCGTTAGGACTTGCAAGCACTGCCTCATTGGGCACAATATGCATTCCGCGCAATTGACTGTTTTCACGTTGGGCAATGACAATCGCCTGTTCTAATCCAGTCCAGATTTGATTATCGTCACCGACGGGAACCAGCACATAATTGAAAAACTTGTCCGGATAGCGCCGAGCCAGAGGTTGGTGCTGTCGCTCGCCCTTGTCCAGCCCTGTTTGCACTTCATTGGGAACGATGGCATGGATTAGTCGTTTGCCGACCGCGATCAATTTGGGTTTTGACTCGCAATGCACGGCGCACGTCGTGGAAGGACAGCAATCCCTCGATTTCTTTGCCAATCATGCGATTGTACACTTGTTGTAGGGCAACATGCCGACGGGCATGACGAAAATCTTCTTTCGCCAAAGATTTGATTTTAGCGGAGTTAACCATTTTTTATATCCAGGTAAGCGCATGGCTCTCAGGGGAGCGCTGCGAGGTTTCGGGGTTGCCAAGTTTGCCACTCCGCCACTATGATAACTTAGATATTCCCCCCACCTACGAATCCTTATACTTTGTTTATACCTTGTTTATGCGTTCATAATGAACGCTTTTTGCCGTTTGAAGCAATTCCTCGACTGATTTGCGTTATAGAGTGAAACTAGCTCGATGATTTTATTGTCAAGGATTGTAGTGTCACAATTGGTTAGTTGAGCGGAACCAATCGTAGGAGCGTGGCCTTGTGCCCGCCCTCTTCATCCTTTTGATCAATAAGAGGGCGACCACAAGGGTGCGCCCCTACAGGTATGTGTGGGAGTGGTAGGGAAACGGCCGTTTCTTCCACCACCCAATTCAATCCTTACACTTTCTTTATACCTTGTTTATGCGTTCCTTATCGGGGCTGTGATAAATTGCACAAGTAACGATTTCCCTTGAAATTAAGCCGTGGAGAATGCCTAAAAGGGTGTATCACGGCAATTTACAGGTAAGGTATAAAGTGGATGAATTTGATGTAATCATTGTTGGTGCGGGTCCTGCTGGGGCGACGGCCGCTTACATGTTAGCGAAAGCAGGTTTGTCTGTTGTTGTCATCGAACGTGGACAAGAACCGGGCAGCAAGAATGTTTCCGGTGGGTTAATTTATGCCCAGATTTATGATGAGATTTTCCCGAACTTTTGGGACGAAGCCCCGGTAGAGCGTGCCATTGCCGGTCACAGCGTTGTCTTTTTAGGCGATACGGCGGCAACGGCGATGGATTACCGTGACGAAGCGGTGGCGCCACCCTACAACGCATTTAGCGTTTTGCGTGCCAAGTTTGATCCGTGGCTGGCTGCTCAAGCTGAAGAAGCGGGCGCAATGGTGATGCCTGGATTCACAGTGGATGAGCTGATTGTGGAAAACGGCCGTATCTGCGGCGTCAAAGCTGGCGGCGACGAACTCCGCGCCAGTGTCACCATCATTGCCGAAGGCACACGCTCGCAGCTGCTCAAACAAGCTGGCTTGCGCGAAGATTATGCACCTAAAGATGTGTCCATTGGCATCAAAGAAGTCATTAAACTGCCAGAACAAACTATCACCGACCGCTTTCAATGTTTGAACGAAAAAGAAGGTGCCGCTTATACGCTGGTTGGTCATACGGCTGGCGCAGAAGGTGGCGGTTTTATTTACGCGAACCGCGACACGCTTTCACTAGGCGTTGTTGTCAAAATTGACAGCGTTTACAAGAGTAAAAAACAACCTCACGAAATCCTCGACGAGTTTAAATCACATCCCTTTGTGCAACGACTCATTAACGGCGGCGAAGTCGTCGAATATTCTGCCCAAACCGTTCATCGCGGCGGTTTCCATTTGATACCAAACCTGGTTGGTGATGGCTACGTGGTGGCTGGCAGTGCGGCCCGCTTATTGCTGAACAATGTGATGACACTGCGCGGCATGGATGTTGCCGTTGCCTCTGCCGTCGCGGCGGCCAAAGCCATCATTGATGCCAAAGCCAACGAAGATTTCTCGGCTGCGGGTTTGGCATCGTATGAACAACATTTCAAAGAAACGTCAGTCTACAAAGATATGGAGACGTTTAAAGACGTATATCCGCTGCTGGAAAACAAGCGCTTGTTCAATACATACCCCGAAATGGTGTGTGCGCTCATGGAAGATATGTTCTCGGTGCAGACGCAGCCTGGGAAGAAAGGGTATCGGGCACTGCGGGATCGCATGAAAGAAAATGACGTGTCGCTGTGGGACGTAGCCAAAGATATGTATCAAATTGGGAAAGGGGTGGCGATATGACCCAAAAATTATTGAGCCTGGATGATCGTCTTGGATTAGATAAATACGAGATTGACGAACAAAGTCACATCAGCGTAGACCATAGCTGCTGTGAAAAATGTGAATTGAAGCCTTGTTTAACGGTATGCCCTGCGGCTGTGTATGTGTGGGCTGATGAAAAAGTAGCTGTGCGCTACGAAAACTGCCTAGAATGCGGCACTTGCACGGTTGCCTGTGAAGGTGGCGGTGAAGGCGGCATTGATTGGCGACCCCCGCAAGGCGGTTTTGGCATCGTCTTTCGTTATGGATAGGTTGAAATTAACCTCCGGGAGGTGCTGCACCTCCCGGAGGTTTCTGTTAAGGAGATAGCACTGTGAAAATAGTAGCCTGTATTAAGTACTCGCTGGATGCATCAGAGGTCAAGGTTGACCCGGCCAGCAAAGCATTGAAGATGGCGGGTGTGCCGTTTAAAGTGGGCAATATTGATAAGAATGTGTTGGAAACGGCCGTTCAGCTCAAAGAAGCCCACGGTGGCACCGTTCACGCCATTACCGTCGGACCCACCAAAGCAAAAGAAAGCTTCCGCGAAGCGTTGGCGATGGGTGTGGAAGATGTGACCCTCATCGAAAATCCAGTTGAAGGGCACGTGGCCCCCGCCGTTACCGCCGCCATTTTGGCCGAAACGATCAAAAAGATGGGTGATGTCGATGTGGTTGTTTGTGGTGAGGTGAGTGATGATGGGTTCACGTATCAAGTGCCACCCCGTTTGGCTGAAGCACTAAACATGCCCCAAATTTCATTCGTGCGCACCGTAGCTGTTGAAGATGGCAAGGTTGTGGCAGACCGTGATTTGGAAGACAGTGTGCAAACGGTTTCCGCATCGTTGCCCTCATTGCTGAGTGTAATGGAAGAAACGAACACACCACGCCGGCCCACGCTGTTGCAAGCGATGAAGGCCAAGAAAAAGCCCGTTCACATCTGGAATGTGGAAGCTGATTTAGGCATGTCAACCGATGAATTGCTGCCAAAAGCGGCTTTGGAAAAAGTACAGTCGGAAGGCGTTGTGGTTCATCGCAAACAGCAGGTGCTGCAAGGTAATGATCTGGCGGCGTTGTCGAATGAGTTGGTTGATTTGCTAGTCGCAGATCATGTCATCGAAGGAGGTGCCTAATGTCTGGTATCTTAATTTTTTCTGAAAAGCAACAAGTTATCCGTGAGCTGCTGGGGAAAGCGCGACAAGTGGCAGATGAGAAGGAAACGGCCGTTTCCGCCCTCCATCTCGGTGAATCAATCCCAGAAAACCTGGCCGAATTAGGCACTTGGGGCGCGGACGCCGTTTACACTGTCGCCAGCCCGCTGCTGGCTGGTTTGAACCCCGAAACTTACACCGATGCATTAGCCGGTGTGATTGAACAGCTGAACCCAGATTTGGTCCTAGTAGGGGCTACCAAACCTGGCTTGGAAATCTCAGCCCGTGTGGCGGCTCGATTGAGCATGGGATGTGCTTCTTTTTGTGTTGATTTTGATTTAGATGATGACAATTTTGTCACGGCACAGTGCATGATTTACAGCGGTATGGGCAAGAACACATACAAAATCAAAACGCAGCCTGCGATGGCAACC
>QQUD01000847.1 GCA_008501785.1 Chloroflexota bacterium | reverse complement strand
ATTTACAAATAAATTTATCGCTATTGCCAGATTGCAATATTAACAGCTGATTTCACGGTTATGGAAGTTGGTTTTGACTCAAATTTCTATTTTACTTGTTGATAACCATCCAGATTATTTGAACGCATGCAGTGAACTGTTATCTTCAAACAGGTATCACGTATTTTCAGCGAGTTCACCCACAGCAGCATTGGCTTTATTGGAAGAAAATCATATCCACATTGCCATCCTTGATATGCGGCTCAATGATGACACAGATGATAAAGATAAAAGCGGTCTGCTGTTAGCAAAAGAAATACCTTCTTCTATCCCCAAAATTATTCTGACACGATACCCATCCTATCGAGATGTTGTTGATGCACTGAAACCAACTACAGAAACGCTTCCTCCCGCTATTGATTTTGTGGACAAACGAGATAGTTTAGAGGCTTTATTAACGGCCGTTCACCAAGCCATATCACAATATGTAAACATAAATCGCGATCTGGTCATTCATTGGGATTCTGTCCTTTCCTTTCCTCAAATCATCCGTTTAATCGAGTCAAAATTAAAAGATGAGATTTTTACAAGGCGTTGCATCGAATTAGAAGACTTATTCCGAATGCTGTTTTTCAAAAGCAGTCAAATCACTATCGGTAATATTTTCTCATACCATGACAATCGCGTTATTTTACCGGTGTATGCGTTTGACCAAAATGGTATTTCTCAACAATATATTGTTTCCTGTGGTCAAAAAATAGTTATTTTAAATGAAAAAAAACATTATGAACTATCAGTGCCGCAGAGAGCAGGTATTGCGAATATTGGCAAGCTTAACACAGAGGAGACTGTCCACTATTCCGCAATTGCATACACTTATATGGGGAGTGACCTTGAAGAAACAGAATCTTTACAACAAACCTGGCAGAGCCGCCCATTGTCCAATGTAGTTAATGCAATTAAGCATTTGTATACAAAAAATCTCGGTGATTGGTATCGGCAAAGGCGATCATTCCAGACTACAGACAGCTTATTGCCTTTTTATAGTGATTGGTTAAATCTCAGCCCCTTATTTGAAACAGACGATCATCTCCAAAATATAATTAAAAGTATCTGTTCTAACGCATTAGCGGCAAATCTAGTACATATTGATTTGTCACCTACCCATTTCAATATTTATCTTGACGATTCAACTGAGCATTCATACTTAAATCCAGCAGCGGCATTCAATAAAATAGGCACCCTAGGACAAGATGGCGGATATTGGAGCCTAACACATGGAAATATTCAGTTAGATACAGTTTTAATTGACCAACAAGGAGAAAGTTGGTTAACGGATTTTGCTCAAGTTAGAAATGCTCCCATACTCCGTGATTTTGTTTCATTGGAAACGGCCGTTAAGTTCTCCCTTCTCCGCTCATCCAATTTTCAACAACGATTTGAATTAGAACAGCGATTGATCCAGGCAAATGCATTTGAAGATGACATTCAAAAAGACAATCTCAGGCAATCTGTTTCTAACGTATTAACGCTTGTTGAGCAGATCCGGCAATTAGCTGGCAAAATGACAGGATGGTCTTTCGAAAGTTATTTAGGTGGTCTATATTTTTGTGCTTTAGGCGAAATAGCTGATTACAAGATTGACACGCACTATACGCGACGAGTTTTAGTTAATTATGTGCATGCTTTACTGACAGCAACGATTTTAGCCGACAAATTAGCTAGAAAAACCCAGGAAACCGTCCCTCAAGAAGCGTTTAATAGACTGTGGATAGATAAGCACAATAAAACAGTTTGGGTTGAAGGCAAAACAATCAATTTAACGTTGCAAGAGTTCAGAATTCTAAATTATCTCTATGAGCGAATCGGCCAACTATGCGAACGAAAAATGATTGTAGAAGAGGGTCTAAATGAAAAATATGATGAGTTTGACCCAGAGCAAAGCCGTCTTAACAGTGCAATGAGCCGTCTGCGCCAAAAAATTGAGCCAAACCCTAAAACTCCCAAATATTTACATACCCTACGCGGTTACGGATACAAACTCGTGTCATAAATTATCTTATTCATCAATTAGCCAATTGACACATACATGTGTCTTTTTATCAGGAATTTATGACAAAACTGTGACTAAGAGAGGTCACAGTTTTTTATATTTGGGCGGCAACTGCTATCTGGTTGGGCGTGTGCTTCAATACTCATTCCTTACAATGTTTGTCAGTTGATTAAACAAACTAATCATCGCAAATAACCTCTCAGCCCTTTTAACAGTTTTAGGAGTAACCTTATGCATAGTATTATTAATTACTTCGGGAGAGCTGTTGGGATACAGTTCGCACCCGACAATCACATCATCCCCATTTTACGTTGGGGTCGCTTTAATCGAGTGAAAGGACCGGGATATTTTTGGATAAATCGTCTTACTGAAGAAACATTTCCACCTATCAATGTTGGCCTACAAGTAGGCAACTTTATCTTTACTGATGTTTTGAGTAAAGACACCATTTCTTTCAAAATACATGTTACAATCCTTTTTCAATTTGATCCGGACACAGCATTGCCACAGGTTTTACCTCAGATTGTAAAATTATCACCAGAAAAATGGCAAGCAATTGTTGAAGATTTTGCGAATCAGGGCCTACGCCGTTTAGTCGCGAATTATGATGCACAAGAATTGTCTAGCGGTGTCGTCATGTCAGTCATTGAGCGAAATTTAACAAACTTGCTCCGCTCACAACTGCGAATTTTGGGACTTATGCCATTGAAAAAAGATAGTGTATTGATTAAAGAAACCATTGCTGCTGAAAAATTCCAACAAACGATGCTCAATGCCAAACAGCAAGAAACAATTTTGCAATTATTAAGCAAATTCGGCCGTAAAGACCTATTAGAACTTGCCATTCGTTCCCAATTCCTCTCTGGCTTGGAAGATCATGAAGGAGATCTAACCCTATTTTCTTCTCTTAGCGACATCACAACCTTTACCCCAGCACATCTTTCCAACCAACCACACCAGACTCATTCATCACCTGAATCAAAGGGAAATGGGCCAAGTCGCTTGCCGCGACAAATTTCAGACTGAAACAAAAAAACCTCGCCTAAACATTTTTTTATAAAAGGAGAATATGTGATGCTCGAATTAACCTTGACTGAAATATTGATCGTTTTGTTAATTGGGATAATTATCGGCTTAATTTCCGGCGTGTTTCTCAGCCGCCCAATTATTCATTAGGCTTGAAATTTAGTAACTATTCTCGTCCGTCCCCTGAGCTTGTCGCAGGAAACCGGTCTTCGACAAGCTCAGACCTCTACGCGGAATATAGTTACAAGTGTTTTTGCCTTAATTGCTTCATGGGGTGAACGGCCGTTTTCTGCTATACTTCCCGCCGATTAATTTAAAAGGAACACAGGGCAACTCTGTGTCACTCTTATCTCTTACAAGGATGGTGCCATGAAACTAGGCATTATTGGTCTGCCCGGTGCAGGCAAAACTACTATTTTTAATGCGCTCACAAAAGGGGACGCCCCCACCGGCCAAAGCATGGGCGGCCGTTTTGATGTGTTAACAGCCATTGTGGACGTGATGGACGAACGCGTCGATGTCCTCAGCAAGATGTTCAACCCGAAAAAAACCACCTACGCCCGCATCACTTATACCGATGTGGCTGGACTGAAAAAAGGCAGCAGCGCCGGTGGCGGGATGCCCCCCGAACTGCTCAATCACTTGTCCGGTCTGGACGGCTTTGTGCATATCGTGCGGGCATTTGAAAGCGACATGTCCCCACATCCAGACGGCAGCGTGGACGCCGTTCGGGATTTAGAGTCGCTGGACATGGAGCTTTTACTCAACGACCTGGCCATTGTGGAACGGAAAATTGAAAAGGTTGAAGATGGGCTGCGCAAAGGGGCTACAAAAAACAAAGCCGCCGCACAAGCAGAATTGGCCTTGTTCCAACAGATGAATGAGGCGCTTTCGGAAGAACGGCCGTTACGCGCCCTAGACCTCACCGACGAACAAGAAAAATCGTTGCGCGGGTTTGGGCTGCTCACACTCAAACCCACCGTCGTCATTATCAACATTGGCGATGACCAGGACGAAGTTGATTTGAGCTACGATCACCCAAACACCGTCGTCGCTAATTTACGTGGCAAGCTAGAAATGGAACTGTCGCAGCTCAGTGCGGCAGGTGATGAAGAATCACTCGAAATGTTCATGGAAGAGTACGGCGTGACAGAACTGAGCCTGGATCGTGTTGTGGCTCTCAGCTACGACTTGATGGGTTTGCAATCGTTCTTCACGGTTGGAGAAGACGAGGTTCGTGCCTGGACGGTCAAGGTCGGTGCTGATGCCGTTACAGCGGCAGGCACGATTCACAGTGACCTGGCAAAAGGGTTTATTCGTGCCGAAACCGTAAATTACGATGATTTGGTTGAACTGGGTGGCCTGCCACAAGCCCGCACCGCTGGCAAGCTGCGCCAGGAAGGCAAAACGTACATTGTGCAAGATGGCGATGTGATTAATGTGAAGTTTAATCTTTAATGCTTAACGGAGTAGAGGCTTTAGCCGGAACGGTTTTTACCCGGCTAAAACCTCCATTCCGATTATTTTCCGGTCACTCTCACCCAATTTTCACACAATTAGCGGAACGAAAACGGCCGTCTTCGCGTTATCATTCATATCGTAGGTCAAGATGCAATCTTGACATGATGTAAATTTGTACCCTGACAAAACAGCGTTTTGTCCTACGTTATTCATGGAGGTTTTTTATGAACTATTGCGCCTGGAAACGGCCGTTATTTTTCTTCATCATCATTTTACTCATCACAGCTTGCCGCGCTCAATCTACACCCGAACCGCTAGTGCTGCCCACCATCCAAGTACCTACAACCGCACCACTCGCCGAAAACAGCAGAATCGAAGAAGCAGCACAACCTCCAGCCACGACACAGCCTGCACCGACCTCAACCTTAGCCCCGGTCATCGTAGACCCATCCCCAACCTCAACCCCACCGTCCCTACCAACAACCGCACCCGCAGCTCCCATCCCCAGCAGCATCGACGGGCAAACCTACCGCGTCACGTTTGTAAAAGCCGATGATGTGTTGAATGTGCGCTCTGGCCCAGGTGTAGACAATGAATTAGTCGGATCGCTGCTCCCAACTGCAAACAATGTGCAAATTACGGGTGAGGGACAACTAGTGACTGGCTCAACCTGGGTGCCAATTGTGGCTGGTGACGTGCAGGGGTGGGTAAACGGCCGTTTTCTCACCACCAGCCTCAATGCAGACACATTTTGTCAGGATATGAACGTGCAAGTGTTGTTACAAGCGTTTAGAACGGCCGTTGCCAACCAAGACGGCAATGCGCTTACCCAATTCATTCATCCCGAACGCGGCCTCCGCATTCATCGCCACTGGTGGAACCCCGAACTGCGCTTCCAAGGCGACGACATCCCTACCCTATTCAGCAGCACCACCGACCACGACTGGGGCGTTGCCGATGGCACAGGATTTGCAATGGTCGGTCCATTTAGCGAATTCATCTTGCCCCTGCTACAAACTCATTTTGTCCCGACCGAAGCATTCGCCTGCAACGAAATTTTGCAAGGCGGCACGGCTGGCATTGTGCAGCTACCAGACGGCTATCAACAACAAAATTTCTACAGCTTCAATTTTCCAGGAACAGATGAATTTGCAAGCATGAATTGGGGAACTTGGGTAATTGGCATTGAACAGTGGCAAGGAAAATTTTACGTCACCTACCTCGTCCACTTCGAATGGGAAATATAGAAATAGAGGATAGCTGTTGCTATCCTCTATCAAAAGCTTTTACACTTCAATCGTCATCGTCCAGCCAAAACGGTCTTCAATACGGCCGTATTGAATATCCGTCAACTCCTGGTACAAATGTTTAGACACGGGTCCAACTTCGAAATTATTAATTGTATATTCCGCATCTTTGTAGCCAAATTTACCAACCGGCGCAATCACAGCCGCCGTGCCACAGCCAAATACTTCAGTAATCTTGCCCGACTGCACATCAGCCAGCATGTCATTCACATCAATAGATTCTTCAGCCACTTCGTAGCCTAAATCTTCACCCAGTTGCAGCACCGATTTGCGCGTAATGCCCGGTAAAATGCTGCCAGTCAGCGGCGGCGTGACAATGCGCTTGCCTTCATACACAAAGCAAATATTCATTGCGCCCACTTCTTCAATAAAGCGCCCTTCAATCGCATCCAGCCACAGCACCTGGGAATATCCTTTTTCTTTGGCTTCCGACCCAACAAACAAACTAGCCGCGTAATTGCCACCAGTTTTGGCATCACCCACACCACCGCGCACAGCACGACGATATTTATCAGAAATGTAAACTGGTACAGGGCTAAAGCCTTGTTTGAAATAAGCACCAACTGGTCCCACAATCACAAAAGGCAAATATTCTGAACTGGCATGGACACCCAACGCAGGCTGCGAAGCAATCATCGGGGGTCGAATGTAGAGGGATGCACCAGCTTTACTAGG
>QQUD01000045.1 GCA_008501785.1 Chloroflexota bacterium | reverse complement strand
ATCAATTCTCCTCACAATTAAAATATTACCACGAACCAACTGAAAATTTTCAAACTGTTAACAATTGGAATGGCGCAGCATGGGTTTCAAATTCAGCATCAATTTCAACCACCACAGGGTGGAAAGGCGTTGCTCTCAACAATAATGACCAGGGAGATCGCGGATGGATAGCCACAATTGATATACCTTTTAGCAGTCTTGGTCTATCTACGCCTCCAGAAGCTGGCACAACTTGGGCTTTTGCCGTCGCCGTACATGATCGAGACAACAATAGCGGCACTAATAGTTCCATCCAAACTTGGCCAGAATCGATAAGTTCACACCAACCAACAACATGGGGCACACTACACTTTGGTGAAACGACCTATTCAACATCAGATGCAATCCCTGGCGGAACAACTACAATACGGCAGGGGTTAAATGGCATCAATGTCGAAGATTCTCATGTCGGTGGCAGCACCATTTGCGGGGCAGCATTTGATCCAGATTTTTTCAATGGCTGGGGTGATGCCAATTATGCAAATGACACTCAAATCAATATTCAAAATCAATGGGACGTATCAGATTGGCCTTGTTTCTCAAAATATTATGTCAAATTCCCCTTGACGACCCTTCCTGCCAATAAATCAATTCTATCAGCAACATTAACCATGCATCAATTTGGAAATGCAAGCCCCAGTGAAGCGAACCCCTCATACATTCAGGCATTCACAATTCATGACGATTGGCGTGAATCAACAATAACTTGGAATAATGCACCATTGGCAGTAGAAAACATTTCTGGAGCTACAGTTGGGGTACTTACCAGTTTCCCAGATTGGCCAGGAATCCCGATTCAGTGGGACGTTACAAAAGCAGTCCAAGAAGCTTATGCGGGAGGCCAGCCGGTTAATCTCGCATTATATTCAGCGGATGGTGACTATCACAGCGGAAAATATTTCTCTTCTTCAGACGTTGGAGATTGGAATGCACAAGCTCGCCCAACATTAAATATTACTTGGGGTAATCCAGCATTTGAACTAGAAGTAACACCAAAATCTGCATATATCCCAGCTAATGGGGTCGCTCAATTTAATCTTTTAATAAATCACAATAGTGGATTTGAAGAAACAGTATTCATATCTGCAACTAGTCCACTAAATGACTTAGACATAACATTTTCAACAGATCAAATTTCCGCACCCGGTGGCGAAGTCACACTTGAAATAACAGATAATCGCAGTAATCCACCGTTATCAGGGGAAATATATGCCATCCCAATTACCACGACCAGCAATTCCGTAACAAAGTCAGAAACAATCCATCTCTTTATTAATGGATCGCAAATCTATCTTCCTATCATCGAATCAAAATAAATGGAGAAGCAGAATGCTCAAAAATAAACTCAATTTTCTCATATTATTCATGCTCTTTCTATTCATAATCGGCAGTTTTGTACCAACTTCTATTACAGAAAGCAACAAAACAACATCTGTCAATGCCGCCAGCACGGCAAATATTTACCTACCAATTATTAATCGGCCTCTACCCCCCGAAGCAAGTTGGTCAATGGTAGCGGGGAATCCTCAGAGAACATCTTATTTAGACGAGGAAGTATCAGGTTATGATCTCGACGTAGAATGGTATCGACCAATCGAAGCATATATTCCACAAAATGTTCAAATTATTGCAAGCAATGGTTTGCTGTATATTTCGACATCAGATGGATTGTATGCTTTAAATGCAGCAAATGGTTCTGTTGCCTGGCGATTCGATACAGAGATGCCATTAGGCCATTCACCAACAGTTGCAAATAATGTCGTTTATGTTGGCGGGTATGATCGCAAACTCCATGCTCTCGATGCAAGTTCGGGTACATATTTATGGTCATTTGATGAAGCATTGGCAGGATATGATACAAATCCACTGGTGGTTGATGGCAAAGTAATTTTGGGCAATCAAGATGGATATATGTATGCCATTGGCGCACACAATACATCTGAAGCTGGCCAATTGATTTGGAAATTTAAAGCAGGCGGACCCATTCGTTTATCGGCAGCCTATAATAATGGTGTTGTGTATTTTGCTGCAAATGACAATTATGGATATGCATTAAATGTACATACAGGACAGCTTATTTGGAAATCTAGCAGGCTCCCAGGTGAACAATATCAATCTTATTGGCCCGTGATTTATCAGGATAAAGTAATTTTTTCTGGCACACCAGGTTATCGTTATGATTTAGACCCTGGAACCCGAAGTGTATTAGATGATAACGGCAATTTCTATGCTCAATCTTATTACATGGATCGTGACGCTATCTTTGGAGATTCATCAAATGGTACCACATTGGGTAGTCAAGTATACGCCAATCATTCATGGGCACAAAACAACTCAGTCATTGATGTATCAGAAATAACTGAATATTTTGAAGAGAAACCATGGCGACGTGTTGTTGCTATGTTAAATCAAGCAAATGGTTCTGAATTTACATTTGATTCAGACAATGATGGAAGGCAAGAATACTTCCCAGTAACGATGTGGGGAACTCAATCTGGCAACAGATATCCACCTATTGTTGGCGCAGATAATATTCTGTACGTGCATAATATTTACCAGAAAAACTGGATCGCTCAGGGCCAAATGATGGGATGGAATCCTGATTATCCCTCTTTGTTTAGCGTTATTGGTGGCGGCGGTGCAGTTGATGAACCCCAGGCAACTTCAATGGGCGGCAATCTGATTTACCGGAATATTTGTTGTGATCGAGTTGGCAGCTATATCGACAGTTCTGGTGGTTCTACGTCCAGCAGTTTATGGACTTACTCAAGACCTCTGAGCCAGCTAGCTCCTGGTTATGATTCAATGTGGACAGTTTTGCCTGAGCAAGAAAGGCTACGAGGATGGTATGGTAACAGTATCAATGGTGTTTATCACAATCATGGCGATCAAAATCCGATTATTCCACACCAAGAACGGTTGTATGTACACCGTAGTAATGCGATTATCGCATATGGGTCTGGCAATGGCCCAGGAAAGCTGCCCCTTCTGACAAAAGCATCACCTTCTATGTCCGGAGACTCGCTGACTGAAAATGAATTGAAGGCTCTACTTGAGGAAGAAATTCAAAAAATGATCGACGCCGGGAAGTTGCGACCTGGATATTATAATGCAGGCCAGTTTCAAAGATGGGAGCTTGCCGATTATTTTATCAATCCTGGTGATACGCTCTATACGCTAACGAAAGCTTACCCATATCTTTCACCTGAATTACAGGCAGAGGCAAGACCATATCTGCAAATGATTTTCTCGAGCTACTTCGATTCGGATATGTACGGCCGTATTGGTTGGGCTGATGGTCAGCCAAGAGAATCAATCGATTTGCCACCCGAGGTGGAGAGTTCATTAGCAGACTATGTTGATCGACGTGGTGCTGGGAATGAATGGGCGTGGAACTATCCACAGTATAATTTTTATGGTATGTGGAAGTACGCTGAGATTTTCCCAGGTGAGGCTGTTAATGTCTACAATTTGGCAAAGAGTGAGCTTGAAGTTCCAGTTACGAAAGATTCAAGCTATTTTGAGCAAAAACCTTGGCATTTGAATGGCTATATTGCCGGGTATATTGGTTTTCTTGAGCTGCAAGAAGTTGCAAACAAGAGTTCACAAGATGCCCAACTACGTTCAACGGTACAAAATGAATTAGACAGACTGTTGTCAATGCGTGTTAATTCTTTCAGTAAAGATACACCTTGGCAAGATAGTGGTGCCGGGTTTGATTCAAGGCCACTGAATGTGTCACGCAATTTCATTATGCTTGTACCGGAGCTAGGAGATTATCTCAATCAAAATCATCTCGCGACGATTCAAGATGCAGTTGATGAGTATGAATATGTTGCACCATACTGGTTTGCTTCCAGATTTAATGCATCACAAACAGAAAGCGCAATGGCTCCCCTCTATGACACAAATGCGTTGTTTATGGCTAAAGCATATATTTTGGGAGAATCTAGAAGTGAATTAAGCAAATATATTAGTTCTCCAGGGTTTATGGTCGGAGACCTTTTCTATATTCAAAATGTAACAGCGGCGCTTGAAGCACAATGAGGTAATTGCAGTACCTTGTTGTCAGTTCTGGCAAAGATCGAGTTTTGGTAAATAATAAGGGTGGTAAAGTTTTGTTAAAAAAACTTTACCACCCATTTCTACTAAATGGTGTTGTTCCAATAAACACATGCTTCATTATTGATAAGCTATTCTTTCGAAAATAATTTACAGTTATCACTCTCAACCAACCCCACCCTCTCTTCAAATTATTCACTAGACTGATTTTTCTCAGTTGACAATCTAAAAATGTCATTTCGACCCGTTCGGCTGCGCTCAGGGCAGGTGCCTTGAAGAGAAATCCCTACGATCTGTACAGTAAAGATGCTGTGGGTTCCTCAGGGGCCTTCGGAATGACGGTTGCCGAGAGGTATCTCGCTGGTATGTGTTGGGATTACTAATTTAGAGTGAAGATTTTTGGAAGCGATTACGGCCGTATTCCAACACCGCCGCCACAGCAATTCCCGCAAAAACAATTAAAATTGCATCCACCGGCAACCGATACCGCACCAATGTCCAGGTCAATATATGAATTCCCGTATAAAACCCTGCAAAAAGAATCAATAAGGTGAAGGGAGAGGCCAAAAAATCCAAGAAGGAGGGAAAACGAACTTTTGCTGTTTGCCATAATCCAAACAGCATAAAGGGCAAAAAGAGACCAAAACTAGCCACACGCGAAACGTTGCTAATGAATCCAGATTCAGCAGTCGGCCAAAACTGAAAATAAAAGGGAATGCGGCTAATCGATAGTTGAATATATCGCCAGGGATCCGCAATAACCTTTTGAACGGCGATTTCCGCCAAGGCTGAATCGAGTTCTGCTTCACTTAAGTGAAGCAACTCTTTTGGTAGCAGTTCAAAATAAGTTTGAGTCGATAGGATTGGGATGAATTTTGTACCGTAAATCTCATGATTCCCCCAATAAAAAGCAAATCCAGAATTGGTGTTAAGCAGCACAAAATAATCAAAAGCTAGATAGTTACGAATGGTCCAGGGAAGAATCATTAAAACAATCACGGCTAATGGCAAAATAACATGCCAAAGTTTGGGACGAATTGCAAACCACATCCAAAGCAGCATAAATGGAATAAACAATAAGAAAAGTTGTCTCAGGAGAACGGTTACACCAAGAGCCACGCCAAGGAATAACCAATTCCGCCAGGAAAGTTCTTCTTTTTTTTGTCTCATTTCTAGGGCAACGCAAAATACCCATAAAATGCTGGAAATGTAAAAGGCTTCGGTCATTAACGCTGCCGAATAATAGATGAAGTAGAAGTAAACGGCCGTTATCCCCGCTGCCACCATCCCAATTCTCTCCCCATTCGCGAACAACGGAGACAGCTTTGCAGCCTTCGATTTTGGTGAAAAAATCAGGTTAGCCAAACGATTGACAAGTAATGGCATCAAAAGGCCTACAGCAATCGCTTGAATGATACGCGCCACAATTGGATTCGATCCAGTCAATGCATACACGACAACCAAATACATCGTGTACAAATAAGACCAGTGAGCCGTCGGTTCACCGGCGGGGGTTGCTGGCCACCACGCTTCCCCAAATGAAAAGCCATGTCCACCCAACACACGTAATGCCAGATTATGATACGAAACTTGATCCGCAATTCCAGGCATAAACGTGACCTGATTCCCGAGAACCAGCGCCACAACCACCCTGGACACCACAGAAACAGCTAAAATCAGTATGAACCACATGCGTGTTTCTGCCCAAATATTATTGTGTGCTAACTTTTGTGTTTGCTGCTTCAGCATAAACTTTATCCATTTGGCGTAGTGCCACTTGCCAATCGTATTTATTTTCAGCTAAGAAACGGCCGTTTTCCGCCAACCGCGTCTGCAAATTCTCATCCTGCAATACCCGTATCGTCTCATCTGCAAACGTCTGCGGCGTATCAGCAATCAAAATCTCTTTATCATGTGTTGCTGTAATGCCTTCCAAACCAATCGTCGTGGTTACAGCAGGCATCGCCCGTGCAAACGCCTCAAGCAGCCGCACCCGCATCCCGCTGCCAGCACGCACAGGTACAACCATTAAAGCTGCCCGTTCCATATACGGGGTCAGTTCATCCACAAACCCAGTGACCTCAATCGCCCCGTTGCTCTCATTCGCCATTTCAATAAAATCAGCGGGGGGGCTTTTGCCAATAACGGTTAACGTTACATAGGGCATCTGCTTTTGCACGAGGGGGAAAACTTCCTGCAAAAACCAGCGAATACCATCAGCATTGGGTGGATAATGGAGCGACCCCATCGTCATGATATTGGTCGATCCAGGCTTCCTATTAATCGGCTGCAATTTTATTGTATCTACTGCAATGGGGATGGAGCTAATTCGTTTTGCCAATCTCGCAGCTTGACTTTGATCAACCCCTTCGAGCAATGCATCTCGATCCGGATCGATGACCACCA
>QQUD01000601.1 GCA_008501785.1 Chloroflexota bacterium | reverse complement strand
TAATTAACAATGGCGTCATACGGGACCAGTTTATGAGAACCAGATTAATCAACGGCCGTTTCCCACCCACCTTTTGGCAATTTCCAGTAAACAACGGCCTATCCATTGGTCAATTAAAACGGCCGTTAAAATTGACTCTTTTTGACCCTTCCGTCAAACAGGGAGCAAAAAAATTTTACACGAGGATGGTCCTTCCCCTTGTGTATAAAATACTGGTATACTTAATCTACGTATAATATATTGATTGATTCACCGTTTAAGTAGACACTTTTATGAAAATTGGATATGCAAGAGTCAGCACCAAAGACCAAGATTTATCTCTCCAGTTAGATGCGCTGGAAAAAATCGGTTGCACTGAAATCTATCAGGAAAAAATGACCGGCTCCACCAAAGAGCGCCCTCAGCTACAAAAAATGATTGAACAATTAAGGGAAGGGGATGTCATTGTTGTTTGGAAACTTGACCGCTTGGCCCGTTCTCTCAAAGATCTGGTAGCCCTGGTCAATGAAATTCAAGACAAAGGAGCAGGGTTAAACAGCCTCAACGATCATATCGATACCAACACACCACATGGCAAATTCACCTTTCACTTGTTTGCTGCCTTAGCCGAATTTGAGCGAGACATTATCCGCGAAAGAACTATAGCAGGTCTGGTGGCGGCTCGGGCAAGAGGAAGAAAGGGGGGAAGGCCGAAGGGTTTGTCCAAAAAGGCGCAGCATACAGCCATCATTGCAGAAAGACTCTACCAGGAAGGAAATCTCACTGTGAAGGAAATCTGCGATCAACTCTCGATTTCTAAAATGACGCTGTACAATCACCTACGATTTCGAGGTGTAGAAGTGGGTGTTGCCCGCAAGAAGCAAAAGTAAAAACGGCAATTTATCAACAATCAACAAACACCTTCCCTAAATTACTCATAAACCTCGAAAGAATTCAGCATTCTCTCAAAAGTCGACTCAAAATTTCTGTAGTTATTTGACTGAAACTCTAAAACAAATGCCTCATTATCAACAACAAATAATACAACCCTTATTTGCTCATTCATTCCAGGATAGAATGTCTTTTCCAATGATGGAAGGTTTTGAGAACCTATGCTAGTTGCTTTAAAAGAATCACGGCTTTGCTCCAAAGAGCTTTGACTAATGCCAAATCCTATATCCTCAATATACCAATCTCTAACGTCATACATGGTCCAACTTTCATCGACACGTCGCCACCATATTGATACATAGTCTTTTGTACTAAAAAGATAATATGGATTATCAAATCCCGCACGCAACTCCCTTAAGTTTTTTGTTCCTCCTCCACTATAACTTAGTGCCTCCCAGTTGGCTGGATATTCTATTGAAAAACCTTCAGGATCATTCTCTCCTTTAAGTCTTTGTTGGCTATTAAATTCTACCCATTCTCCTTCAAGTTGATATGCTTGAATTATTCGTAGACCAGTGACAGCTAGAAAATAAATGACAAATGCTAAAAGTAAAATAAGGGAAAATCCTTCTCTAGTTTTCAAGAGATCGATAATTTGTATTTTTGATAGATTCATTTGGCATTCTCCTAAAAAATGCAATCATTCTTCTTGGTCAAACAAGATTTATGGCGGTGTTCGGCCAGATGGGATGGGAGCAGAATGCGGTGTACTTGTTGGCCTTAAACAAACATTCGTGTCAACAAGTGCCATAAGGAATGACGATTGTTAGTCAGCATAGGCATTTAGCGGGCTTGCATCAACTCGCTGCGCCATCTCTTTTTCTGTTGGCTGTACATAAACTTGCGTCGTTCGTACAGACCTGTGCCCTAGTAGCCATGCTAAACCAATCAAATCCCCTGGATGCTGTTTAAGGTAGTGTGTAGCAAAGGTATGGCGTAATGAATGCAAGGTTGTTTGGGATGGCACCGTTTCCCGTGCGGCGCAAAACTGAACTTGTTGCTGAAACATGCGCCCCATTTCTCTGATGCTAAGTTGTGTTCCGCGCTCACTTAACCAAATGGGTTGCTATTTTGGCAAGCGAGACCAAGCCTTGGCTACTGCTTTTAACGTGGGGTCAACATCTAATTGAAGCGCAAGATAATCAGCCAAAGCTTGCCGGGCAGACTGGTTTAACGGGACACGCCGTGTTTTATCCCCTTTGCCATAACGAACAGTGACCATACCACCACGCTCGCCAAATTCAATATCGCCGCAGAGCAGTTTGGCACACTCGCCAATCCGCAAACCTGTTTGCAACATCAATTGCACTATCGCCGTGTTGCGCTCAGGGTTGCGCGCCAGTTGGATAGAACGCAACAACGCATTTACCTGGCCAGGCTTCAAAGCCGCTGGTGCAGCCCGTGCTTGCAGCTTAACCATTTTCAAGCGACGTGCCGGATTCGCATCAGTGTGGTTATGGATAATTAGCCAATCGCCGAATTGACGTAATGCACTGAGGTGTGTGTTAAGCGTTCGTGCGGTGACTACTTGTTGGAGATGCTGACGGTAACCAGTGAGAGTAATAGGGTGCCAGTCTGAAAGTACAGGAGATCGCATTTCGGCTAAATGGAACCACTTTGCAAACTGATGAAAAACGCCACGATACCGTTTCAATGTCGCGGCCGACAAGGTGCCAATTTGGTTACTTTCCCATACCGTCCACAATTGATTCAATTCAGTTTGCATATTCTCTGCCATGTTTTTGTGCAGTTAAGGTGGCTCTCGTTATGAGAGCCACCTCTGGTAGTCAACTGACCAAAGTTACCTTACTTAGCAGAGAATGTCATTTCTCTGCTGAGTTTAGAGATTTTAAACCATCGCTAACATCAAGGACAAGACGCTGTTCCATATCAAGGCGAAAAGTGCCGTAAGGAGTAACATGTCGATAAAACAACGGCGTCAATCCACGCCGTTCTGCGTCTCCCATCCGCTGTTGCCAACTTGCCTCTTTCAGCACCTGTTGCATCATCAAAGTATTGATGTACACCAAGCAAATTTGGAGCAGGTGCAGTGACAACACCGCTAACTCCTGATCTTCTCGTTTGTTGGTTGTTAACTCACTGCTGCGTCCATAGAAGATGAATGTGTTAGCACTATTCCAGTTCTCAATTACGTTTAACCCTGCTTGAACCTCTCTGCGAATGCTCTCATCGTGCAAGTAGTGACAGAGAAAGATGGTGCGCCGTACACGTCCCAATTCTTGCAATGCACGGTAGGTGGGATGCTGAACACCATTTTTGGTAAAGCGACGCAAGATCGCTTCTGCTTCTGCTGTCCCTAGCCGTAATGCGGTTGCATATTTGACCATCTCTTCATACTGTTTACGGATCAGCTCCCAGTTGATGGGCCTGCGAACTAATATTTTCTCAAGGTTAGGCAGTTGTTCAGCTACTTCCTTATTTGGCAGGTACAGTTTTTTGCGTCCAATCCCTTTCAGACGAGGCATCAGTTCAAATCCCAGAAGATGGGTGAAAGCAAACGCAACTTCGCTTTGCCCATGAGTATCAACGTAATTCTTGGTCACATGCATATCCGTACAGTGGCGTAATACACCCTCAATCATAGCCGCAACCTCTGATGATGAACAGCGTTTGACTTGTGAATAGATGCACACCGCATTTTTCTCAACATGCCAGTACACTAAAATTCCCGGTCCACGATAACGAACATGCCACTCTGTCAGCAAATTCTGATCCCACGCGCCAAACTTTTTGCCGTCCGACGCACAAGCAGTCGTTTCAGCCCCCCACCATTCGGGTTGCCGCACCTGAAAAATCCCATTGGCCACTTCCCGAATGGCAGCGCGCAAACCGTCACGACTGATATAGCGACGGCGAACATACTGTAAGTCACGGTAAGTAACAGCATCATCACCGGCTGCAATGCGGCTCAATCCTGTATTGGTACCAAGAGCATACAGACATAACAGCAGCCGTTTTTGCAAAACGTCACGCGGTAGATTCTCATGCGACGTGGCGCTCTTAAACAAGCGTGTGAAGTCGACCTGTAAATCTGTTTCCTTGAGCATGTCCAGCAAACTTGTCCACTCCCAACGTCGTTTCACTTCGGCCTTTAAGCGACCCAAGTTGGCTGCTTCTGGCAATGCTGATAATGGCGATAATGTGATCCACGGTTTACCATGGCGTTCTCCAACTTTCACGGCGTCATTTTTCGGTAAACCGGCGTTGAACATCTGTAATGCTTGACGCAAAGCATCCTTTTCACGCTCAATGAATGCCACCACATCTGTGGGTTGGTTCAAGGCTGTAAAATATTGTTCGCGTTGCTGGTTGAAGTCGGCGGGGACATCATCGTCGGGATTACGGTAGCGGTCAGCTTTTTCGACCCAAATTTCTTTGCAACGTACTTTGTCGCGAAGACTACGCAAAACACACAGTTCATAATTGATGCGATTGATGCGTTCACCACCCTGCTTTGTTTGGCGTATTACAAAATGACGCCATCCCTCAGGAACAACACCCTCCAGCGGTACTTTTTCCTCAACGGGAAACTCATGCCGCTTGCTGTCGGTATATTTCTGCAACAAGTGAAGGGCATCCACAACAGGTTGATGAACTTTGTTGTTAGAGCAAAATGTGAGCGTGTTGAGGATGGCCGGCACCATTTGGCGATAATGTTGACCATATGAACTTCGCATCGTAGTACGAACCCGTACGTCATACTCACCAGTTGATTCGTACTCATCGATCACTTCTTGTAATAATTGCGCGTCGGCCACTGGGTAAATCACGTCACGAACCTGCCCATTTGGATTATCGACGGCGGCATCTGCGATATTGTAAAGCATCCGACCCTTACCCTGGACGCGCTTAACCTCTTTTAACACAATTTTGTCGATCCGGCGTTCTGCTCGAATTTGCATCCGGTGAATGAGATCGAGTAACAAGTCTACCATCGTGTCGATGATTTCCCGTCGCCGTTGCCAACAGTAGGCTGCCAACAACGTATGCCGAACTGCTGCTGGATGTCGTTTGACTTCATGCAATTCCTCAACGGCCACGCGCTGGCGGTAGCTCTCCAACACCTTGTTGCTCACACTGGCAAATAGATTTTCTGGCAACCCCAACGCTTCAATCTTTTGCAATTTGTCAATTTCAACCAGCAACGTTTTTACTTTGACTGCGCCTGGGCCAAGACGCAATTGGTGTAAAGTTGAACGCAATTTGACCTTTGCCTGTGTCTTCTCATCGAATCGCTCAGTTGCCAGCATATCGTCCAGGCTAACTTTCGTTTCATCTGTCATTAACTTCTCTATCGTGGCGTAGATAACTTCATCTGCTTGATGGAGTGCCGACCGAATGATTCGCTCGATTCGCCTGCTTGTTGGTGGTTCTATCTGTGATTTGCGGCAATATTGATCAACAGCTTCCCTCAATTTCTCAATTCGACGTTCTTGGGAAAGCTGTTTGTCAACGAGCCACTGACCAATGATGGTCGCATCGGCCACTGTAGCTTCACGAAAGCCAAAGTGGTCTCGAACCAGTTGACGATGGCGCACACGTGTACGCCCATGCCACTCATACTTTTTGAAGCACTCGACATTTACCTCAAGCTGGCGGGAAAGGAATGCCAGAACATCTGGAGGTATTTCCTGCCGGCGTTGGGGAAACCGACTTTCACGCTGAAACCACTTCAGCAAAAGTGCTAACCCTAACCGATTCTTATCAGTGCGAGCTTCGTTGACAATAGCTATATCCGAAGGCATCAATGTCCATTCGTCAACCAGTTCATCTGTTGTCCATTTTCTTTTCATCGTGTCACTCCTTGTCGTGAAATTAGATTTGGAGTGACGAATATATTACGAAAGAAACCTCAGACGCACGTTGCGGGCTAATCCTTATGGCACTTCATGACACGAATGTTTGTTTAAGGCCTATATGATCTCTGCCGCCTTTTTGCCATTCAATTTGATTGTGCCTTTGTCGATGCCATATTGAGAGATGTGATGCAACTCGGCGACAACACTGTTCATGGTTTGAGTAGCATGAGCAAGCTGCGCAGCTTCATCATCACCGTCAAGGTTGCGCAGATAGAAGTTGCGACGCACGGTTTGTGGCCAGTTATCATAGAAGGTAATGCTGATTGAGATGTCGAAAGGGGCTAGTTGAGCAAGAATGTATTCAGGCATATGGCACTTCCTGTTTTGATGATTGGAG
The DNA here is from genome assembly GCA_008501785.1 of Chloroflexota bacterium. Next base: position 372 of record QQUD01000601.1, on the reverse strand, counting down.
TATATTATAAATCGTTTTTATAGCAACGGACGTAGCGTACCGAATTCTCGGTGATGCGCTTCAAAAACAATCTGGCAACGCTTTGTTCCTAATCGCTTGACGCAGTATCTACCAACGAGTACCCTCTCTTATAAAGATGTGCGATATGGCACAATCTGAAAGTCGTATTTGTGGGAGTTTTTCATGCCAACTCATTTCACCAAAGGCCACGCTGTTATCATTGGCATGGGCCGCGGACTTACCCAACACTATCGATGATGCCGTTGGAATTGGGGGCGGGAGGGCAGCAATGACCTCTTGCTACCCGACAATCCCAACTGGTTATATGCCGGTAGGATGAAACGAAACGGCCGTTTTTGGCTTAAGCAGCTA
>QQUD01001045.1 GCA_008501785.1 Chloroflexota bacterium | reverse complement strand
GAGCAAGCCCATACCTGCTTGCAGTGGGTCATCGGCCAACACAACGCCCCCCAACCCAATGACAGCCAATCCCCAAACGGCCGTATTCAAATAATCTAACCCTTCAGGCAGCAGCGGCAGTTGAAAAAATGACAGGCGCGAAAACAGCAGCCCAACAATCGCCACCAGTGCCAACAGCACCGCTCGTATCGGCAAAATCATGGGAGCAGAATACGGACCAATCCGCAACATACGAATTGGCTTAATCGAACGCGTTTCGGCCAGCGTGATGTCGGGCAATAATCGCCCCCAATTGACCTGTCGCCCTGTAAAATAAAGCATCAGACAGGCAAACAAACCAACAACCACTTTGATAAATGCCAGGTGTGGGTCCATCAAATCGACAAATAGCAAGCCAACCGACAAATAAAGTCCCATCAGCGCAAAAATAGAAAGTCGCCAATCCCAGGCAACGGCTACGAAAACGGCCGTTATCAACACCAAATACACCGCAGGGAAGCCCCGCAATGCACTCATATAGTCTAACCAATCAAAAATCGTGGGCAATGTCATAACGCGTAGAGACTATCAGTTTTTGAAGGAAAATCAAATTCAAGGATTTTGCGTGGCTCAAACAACCGTTATAATGGAGCGTGACATAATATAATAACAGAGGTGTAAACGCCTTAGATCGGAGTGGAGGCTGTAGCCGGAACGGAAAAGCCAGACCTGGCTAAAGCCTCAACTCCACTCAATAACAAAAAATGCATATAAACTTATCAATTCGTTTTATCTTACTCATACTTTTCGGATTAATCGTTGCAGGCTGTGGTGGCAGTTCCGACCCGTTGCCCACCGCCGTTGCTGCGGCATCGATTCCTTCTCCAGCACCACCAACAGCCACCACTTTACCGCCGACGCTTGATATTGAGGCGACCCGAAATGCGCCGCAAACAACCCCCTTGCCGCCAACCAACACGCGTCCCGTGATCACGCCAACACCTGTTAATGCAGTGGTCAATATTACCGTGCCAGACGCAGGCGTTGACCTGATCATGGGCACAACTGTGCGCGTATTTGGCCTGGTGCAAAAGGATTTAGAGCAGCTTGTTTGGGTGTCGTTGATTAGCAGCAACGGCCGTCTTCTCGTCGAGCAAGAGGCACAACCCAACGAAATTGGCTGGGAAACACTCATTCCCATTCCAAATAATGTGAGCGGAGCCGCCTGGTTACAAGCCGCTGTACGTGCTGAAGATGGGTCACTGCAAAACCTTTACCGGCATCCGATCACCCTTGTGCCTAACAAAGAAATGGACAGTCGTTTTTTGCAACTTTACCGACCTGTGGTGGATGAAACGGCCGTTTCTGGGTTCAACGTCTTCTTTGACGGCGACATTAAAGGAGCCGTTAACAATCAATTGACCATTTCTTTGTGGGTTGATGAATGTCAGACACAGGTCGCAAAACAAAGTTTTAAATTGGGTGCCAGCAACCAATCATTTTACTGGCAAGGCTTTGCAATTGCCGCCCGCGATGCATCAGGGCCAGGATGTGCAGTGGCTTCTTTTGGGGAACCGGGCAGCGAAAATTGGCGTGAAGCATCGGTACCCATCAACATTTTGCCCACGACTGACCAGGATGCCAAAGGGATTCGAATTGGCAATCCACCACCAAAGTCTGAAATTGTATCGGGTTCACAGATGTTTATTAATGGCTCGGCATTGAATGTGGCAGATGAGGATATTTTGGTAAGCATTTTGTTGGAAAACGGCCGTATTGTCAGCCAAACCCCGGCTCACACCGACTGGTGGGGCTATTTTGAGCTGACCGTTCTTATCCCGCCCGACATTGAAGGCCCCGCCCAAATCATTGCTGAATTCGGTGCAGGCGACGACTTCGCTGACGGCATCGGCGACATCGTCGTTATACCTCCCCCCACACCAACACCTAACCCATAACCAAATCCCTCCCGGAGGTGCAGCACCTCCGGGAGGTTAATTCATAAATCAATCATCAATGTTTCCAACACAGTAAATAGCTGACGCGCCTGGCGATTGGTTTTTGGCACTTGTGGCTTCCAATTGCCTGAGCCTGGACCATTTCCTGAGCCAACCGCGTTTGTCAGGTCAGCATCGCCAAACGATCAAATCTGTTGGATGAAAAGCCCCGCCCCTTGACCAAAATCAGCTAAGGGCAAACAGCCGTTTGATACGGTCAACGTGTGCCCCGTAAAATATTCGACGAATTGAGCACCATCTGGAATATTGCCATGCACCACTGGGAGTGGTGCAGCGGTGCGCGGGATTTCACCACGATGCGCAATGACAAGAACACGGCCGTTTTCTCCCTCCCTCTGATACACAATCGTATCTGGTTCAACGGCTAAAATTTGGAAGCTGCCTTGATGTAATACGGCCGTTTCCCGCCGCAATTTGATCAACTTTTTATAAAACGCCAGCAGATCATCATTCCAACGAGACTCGTCCCAAATCATACAGCCGCGCTGCCGCAGGATGGGATCATCAACCATGCCAATCTCATCACCATAATAAACACATGGCGCACCAGGGAAGGTAAACTGCACAATTGCAGCCAACCGATGCAGCGCATCGTTTTCATGCAGCAGCGACCGAATGCGTGGCACATCGTGACTGTCGAGTAAGTTAAACTGCTGCAAGGCAATTTGCCAGGGAACGGCTGCCAGATATTGCTGCCAGGTTGCTGCCAACGCGGTTGTTGGCCATGTAACCAGTGACTCGATTTTTTCTTTCAGCCCATGCGCCCCCACTTCGAACCCGGTCAGCCAATAGGCTAAAGGAGACGAAAATCCAGCATAGTTCATGATGCCATCCCATTGATCGCCTTGCAGCTGTTGGGTACCGTCAAAAAAGTTTTCACCCATCAAATACGCATCGCTGCGCGTTTCTTTGACAGCCTGTCGAATGCCACGAGTCACTTCAGTGCCAATCTGGATATCTCCCTGGCGTCCGAGCATGTTGGCCACATCAACCCGCCACCCATCAATCGCAAAAGGTGGCCGCATCCAGCGTCGAAAGACAGCATTTACTCCTTCATAAATGCGACGGCGCAATTCCTCGCTTTGGTAATTCAGCTTGGGCAACATCCACACACCGAGCCAGGATTCAAACTCATCAGGATGGTTAGTAAAGGTAAAAAAATCAGCCTCTGGCGCATTTGCATCTAGCTGAGCGGCCTGGAACCAATGATGCCAGTAGCCACAATGATTGGGTACGATGTCTAAAATGGTGTGCATGGTGCGTTGGGTAAGTGCCTCACGCAATACTGCTAATGATTCATCGCCGCCAAAATGCGGATCGACGCTGTTGTAATCAACCACATCATATTTGTGGTTAGAATGTGCGGTAAATACCGGGTTTAAATAAACGGCGTTGATGCCTAGCCCTTGCAAATAATCAAGCTTGCCCACTATACCGGGCAAATCACCCCCATAAAACACGATGGGGAATGGCTGGTCCACTGGTGGAGATTGCTCCCATTCATATGTTTGAGGATGATATCCACGAAATTCGAAATCATCTGGTCGGGGATTGGTTGTGGGATCGCCGTTAGCAAACCGGTCGGGGAAGATTTGGTAGAAAACGGCCGTTTTCACCCACTCAGGCGCTACATAACCTGCCAAAATGCGAAAATCAGTGGCATCCAGCGGCACATTTTCGGTTGCACCATCTGCCGTATACGCCCACACGCCAGCATCAGACACCAGCAAAAAACGATAATTCACAACGGGTTCTCGAATTAGCAGCATGCCCTGCCACCATTGCGAAACATCATTTGTCTCGGCTAGTTGCATTGGGGTCAAGGCCTGTTCGCCGTCGGGAAATGTGCGTAAGTAAACGGCCGTTACCGGCGCACCGCTCGCTACACGAATCTTCACCTGCACCGATTCACACATGCGCGGATACAGCTTTGAAATATAGTTTGCAGAGCCACCGTGATAAATAGATTGCAACCAGGCTGGATTTTTCATTTTGTTTCCTTTTTCTGGGGCTGAGTCTAAGTGAATGTAGGGTTTTTATATACGGATAGGGGGAATATTGATTTTTTATATATCCGTATTCTTCCCATCCGTACCTATAATCAATAAAAAGGAGGGTGGTTGTTATGAAACGGCCGTTAACATCCCAAACTCTGCCTTGATCTCATCAATCGCCGCTTCAGCCGCCGCCTCGCCAATAGCGATATACTCGTCTGCTTTGGAAAAGCGAAAATAAGTCTGGCCGGACAAATCAGGAACAATCAAGCAGTCGGCATCTTTATAGCCACCACCCGATTGCCGCACTAACGTTTCGATGGCGACGGCCCCCATGCCCAGTGGCCCCCACTTGGGTTGGTTTGGCACAAACAAGTCCACGCCGATGACATAATCAGCCCCCATTTCACGCACGGCATCCACCGGCAAGTTGTCAGAAATGCCGCCATCGCAAAGTAGACGGCCGTTATGTTCAACAGGTGTCACAAATCCGGGCACTGAACAACTGGCACGAACGGCCGTTGCCAACCGTCCTTCACGCAAAATCACCTGCTCACCGCGCCGCATATCGGTTGCCACCGCCGCAAACGGAATTGACAAATCACGAATGTCTACCTCACCCACCATATCCTCAATAAACCGTTCCATCTTAGCAAAACTAAGAAGGCCTTGTCGGGGCCAGGTAAGCGCAGCAACATTGCGCCAGCCTGTTTGTCGGGCCAATTCTCGCAGTTCAGAAATTTGCAAACCAGCGCAATAAGCTGAACCAACCAGCGAACCAGCACTCGTGCCAGCCACAAAATCGATTGGGATACCTTCTCGTTCTAAGACAGTTAGAATACCAACGTGTACTGGCCCCCGAGCCACCCCACCACTTAATGCTAAACCAACTTTTGGGCGATTATTATAACTACTCACAATACTTCTCACTATTAAGTGAGCATCTAGAATAAAGTTGCCGGGATGGAGGCTTTAGCCGGAGCTGTTCCGGCTAAAGCCTCCACTCCGAACAGGAAAAAAATTTCTAGACGCTAACTGAAGTTAAAAAACCTCCAGGAGGTTCGGAACTACCAAGAGGTTGGGGGGTTAAAAATCAATTGACCTGCCATCATACGCATAGCTAAACAGTTTTTCCACTTCTTCTGTTTCCGGGATGCGACGGGACATCATGGTACTGGTGTCCATTTCTACATGTTCAACCAACATTTCTAAATGTTGATCGAGCAGCAGTTTATCAATACCAGTTTCTTCTAAGCTAGTGGGCAAATTGACCATTTGCATCAATTCTCGCACAGCATCAGCCAACTTTTGGGCCGCATTTGATTCACCATTGACACCAAGGCCCAGGTACCGTGCCAAATCTTCGTACCGACCCATGCCGCTGTTGCCGACAAATTCAATCGTGTAGGGGAGGAACACGGCTGTAATTCTTCCATGCGGCACCGTTTTAAACACGGCTCCGGCACTATGGCCCATCGCGTGGGCCAATGCGACCTGGCTGTTGCCCAGCACAATACCTGCAATTGAAGCCGCATTCGCCATTTTCTCGCGAGCTTCATCATCATCACCGCCATTCGCGACAGCTCGTGGCAAGTAGCCGAACACCATCTTGGCCGCTTTCAGGCACAAGCCATCTGTAAAATCGTTGGCCCAGGTACAGCTAAATGCTTCAATAGCATGGCTAAGTACATCAATACCCGTATTAGCTGTTATTTGTGCAGGCAGTTTCATGGTGAAGTAAGGATCGACGATAGCAATATCTGGCGTCGCTTCACGAGAGCCAAGCGTTAGCTTACGTTGGGCTTCTGTGTCGGTCAGGATAATGGCATAATTAGATTCAGAGCCAGTTCCTGATGTGGTCGGGATACAGATGAGCCGTGCTTTTTTCCGCAGCCCAAGGTCTTCCAGTGGACTAATCGCTGCCGGATCGATGTCGGGTCGCTCGTAGACGATCCACATCGCTTTGGCAGCATCCATGCAAGAGCCACCCCCGAGACCAATAATCCAATCTGGCTCAAAGTCATTCATGGCATTGGCACCACGTCTGACAGTTTGGAGGGAAGGGTCTGGTTCGACGTGGGGGAAAACGGCCGTTTCCATCCCCGCCTCATGCAAATGCTGCTGCACCACATCTACAAACCCTAACTGCTGGATATTGACATCTGTTACAATAAAAGCGCGTTTTCCCGACAGTTCTTCTAACTGACTCAGCGCATCTTCACCAAAGAAAAATTCTGGAGCTTTAAAAAACCACATATACCGTTTACCGCCTCATTAAGAGGGCCAATCCGTGTCAATTTTAGTTGCACATTCAACCAATTCGATAGCTGCCTTGGGGGCTTTCATAACCTTGACCATCGGTCCTTTCAACTTGAGTTTACGTGTCATTAACCCCTGAATTGGGTCAATTTTTTTATTGAGTACACCTTTCCATGTTTTTACAGGCGCACTTAATTCAAACACGGGTGATTTTTGCCCCGAATCATCAGCTTTAAATGCATCGCGACATTCACCATGCCACAAATCCATGTAAAGGTAAGCATCTTCAGGCAT
>QQUD01000572.1 GCA_008501785.1 Chloroflexota bacterium | reverse complement strand
TATTTGAGGACAGGGCTATTTAAAAGGAGGTGACCAGCAACCTTAGATGAACCCATACCCATATTTAAAAACATTTTTATTTTTTGAAACATATTTCACATCAAGGAGAAGAAAATGAGAAGAGTAAGTTTATTGCTCGCACTGTTCGCATTATTAGGGTTAGTTTTAACCGCCTGTCAGCCACAAACCGTCGAAGTTGAAGTAACCCGTGTTGTCACCGAAACCGAAACGATTACCGAACAAGTTGAAGTGACCCGTGTTGTAGAAGGCGAAGTTGTTACCGAAGAAATCGAAGTCACCCGTGTTGTAGAAGTAGAAGTTGAAGCAGAACCGATGGAAACAACCGTCGTCGAATTCTGGACAACAGACAACGAAGAAGGCCGTGTAGACACCTACGAAGCCGTCGCAGCTCAGTACATGGAAGCCAATCCTGGCGTTGAAATTCGCATTATCCCAATTGAGGAAGGCGGCATCACCCAGCGTATCGCCACAGCGCAAGCTGCTAACCGGCTGCCCGACATCGTCCGCATGGGCATTGAGCGCGTCGCTTCCTTCGCCGCAGATGGTATTCTCGATGAAGATGCAGCAATGGCAACCATCGATGCAGTTGGCCTCGACGACTTCCGCGCTGGCCCATTGGCCATGGTCACTAACCCCGCTACCGGCAATTATGCCGCCATTCCATACGATGGCTGGATTCAAGCAATCTGGTACCGTCAAGATGTATTTGACGCCGCTGGTTTGAATGCCCCTATCACCTGGGAAGATATCAAAGCTGCTTGTGAAACATTGCCAGGAACTGGCAACCTGCTGTATGGCATCACCCTTGGCACTGATCCTGGTCAAAACTACGGCCAACAAGTGTTTGAACAAATTGCTATTTCTAACAATGCATGGCCCTTCGATGCAGACGGCAACGTCACCATGGATTCACCTGAAATGATTGAAGCGCTTGCGTTCTACACCAGTTTGCAAGACTGCGCAGCGCCTGGTCCTCAATACTGGCGCGGTGCCCGTGAAAACTACGAACTGGATCAATCTGGTATGTTGTTCTACAGCACCTACATCATGGATGACCTGGTAGATGGTTCTGGTCTTGAAGGCGGCGGCAACGTAGAAATTGCTGTTGATGACCTGGCTGGCAACACCGGTTTCGCCTCTGAAATGGTTGGACCAAACGGCTCTGCATCTTACGGTCAATTAGTCACATTAGGCATCATGCAAGGCGCAGACCCAGTTGCGCAAGATGTTGTCAAATTCTTCTTGACGGAAGGGTACCAAGACGTTTTGGCACTGGCTCCGTTCGGTAAAGTGCCTGTGCTCGAAAGCGCAGTTGAAGAATGGTCAACCTCCAGTGACTACTTCGCAAATTACTCAGATGAAACGCTGGGTCAAATTGCGAATGGCTTTGAGACGATGCAACGCTGGTTGTTCCGTCCTGACTATGATGCCGCACAACGTGCAGTTGTGGGCGACATCGAAGGTCGTTTACTGATTCCAACAGTTGTGAGCAACATTGCGCTTGAAGGCACAATGACGCCAGAAACGGCAGCTGCGTTCCTGCAAGAACAAGTTGAACAACTGTATGCAGATCGCCAAAGCGAGTAGATTCGATAAGTAGTTAACTTTATGGGGGTGCAGCAGTTATTTGTTGCACCCCCTCTTCATTCCTTATTCGTAATCGTGATCGTAACTCGTAATCGTGATCGAAAATAATATCGATTACAACTACGAAAACGATCACGATCACGTATGGTCAGTCTGATTAAAAGACTTCAATAAGAAGAGAGAGAGGGAAATATGACTGCGTTATCGGAGAAGCAAACGGCCGTTTCCGCACGTCGCCGTCGTTGGCGGTCAAAAGACGCGCAAGAAGCACGCCTCGCCTGGATGCTAATCTCCCCCACAGCACTCATTGTATTTGGTTTAGTTCTTTTCCCGGCGTTTTTTAGCATTTGGATTAGCTTTCGGGATGTCACATTAGGCAACTTAAATGATGTGTTTAATGCGCCATTTGTTGGGTTTGATAATTATCGCGCCGTTTTTAATGATTTTGCTTTTAAATGGCAGGGATTTGGCAGTTGGGGTGCAGCCGTAACCAGCATTGTTTACACATTTACATCAACCGTTCTCACCCTGCTCGTCGGATTGGTGGCATCGCTGCTGCTAAATCAGCCGTTTCGGGGTCGCGGAATCACCCGTGCTGTTTTCTTGTTTCCATACGTCGCCCCCATTGTCAGTGTGGCTTTTGTCTGGCGCTGGCTGCTCGATCCCAGCCCGTCTGGTGTGCTCAATGATATTTTAATGCGGCTAGGTTTCATCGACTTACCTTTGGCCTTTCTGTCAACGCGCGGGCTAGCAATCGTCATCGTCATCATATTTGAAGCATGGCGCTACTTTCCCTTTGCCATGCTCATGATTTTGGCGCGGCTGCAAGCGATAGACAACACCTTGTACGAAGCCGCTACGGTTGATGGGGCGACCACCTGGCAAAAGTTCTGGAATGTGACATTGCCGGAACTGCGCTATGTGATGGGTGCTATCTTTTTGCTGCGGCTGATGTGGACCTTCAACAAATTTGATGACATCTTTCTGTTAACTGGTGGGGGATTTGGCACCAATGTGCTGCCTGTTTTGACCTACCAATTTAGCTTTAAGCAGTTCAACTTTGGGCGCGGTGCCGCAACCGCGATGATTTTACTGGTCATTCTGCTTACATTTATGGCGTTTTATGTGGGCATTGTCATGCGTAACATTGACGACGAGTAATCGCGCATACGAGATCGGCAAAAGTTTTTGGAGTTTGAAAAATTTCTGCCAATTACATAAGCGCAATTTCAGGAGAAACATCATGCAGAATACACAAAATATGAATTTCTTAGACCAACTTGCAGCCCGAATGAATCTGCAAAAGCTAATTTTTGCTATTGTTCTCACTTTTTTCCTCACCAGCATCCTCTTCCCATTTTATTGGATGGTGGCCTCGTCGTTTAAAACACGCGCAGAAATTGGGGGCCGAGAACCCGTTTATATTCCCAGTGCGTTACGGCTTGAGGCCTATGAAGAGCTGCTTGATCCCAATAACGAAAGCTATCAGAATTTTGCGGTAAATATTAAAAACACGATTTTTGTGGCAGTGCCAACGGCCGTTATTGCTGTCATCCTGGCTGTGTTTGGTTCATACGCCATTGCGCGTCTCAAATTCAAAGGCAAAAATTTGATGGTGAACGCCATTCTGGTCGTATACCTATTTCCAGGAATCTTGCTCATCATTCCCCTCTTTTCGATGCTGGCTCGCATTGGCGACCGCATTGGCTTTGATGTGCAAGACAATTTGGGCGTGCTTGTATTTACCTACCTGGCACAAACATTGCCAGTAGCACTGTACATGCTCACCAACTACTTCCGCACCATCCCCTCAGAAATTGAACAAGCGGGACTAATTGACGGGTGCAGCCGTTTGGAAGTTATCTGGCGCATTACGCTGCCATTGGCAATTCCAGCACTGGTTTCTGTGGCTATTTACACCTTAATGATTGCATGGAATGAGTTCCTATACGCATTTGTCTTTTTAAACAGCCACGATTTGTTCACCATGCCCATTAAAATCAACACGATTTGGAATGATCCATCACCACGCCCCCATGTGGTCATGGCGGCATCGACGATCATGACTGTGCCCATTATGGTTCTGTTCCTCGCGCTTGAACGTTATCTGGCCGAAGGCCTGTCGGCTGGTGGTGTCAAAGGGTAATCACAAGTTTAAAATCACGAATGGGACGAATGGACGACTATTAAAATATTTCTATTCGTTTCATTCGTTTATTCGTGATACCTTTGGCATAAATCTACGCAATAAAAGAAACGGTTCACTATGACAACTGAAATTCTTAACCACCTGGTTTTTTTGTATGGCGAAAAAGTGGGTAGAACAACATACGAAAAGCTAAAACGGTTAATGGCGCATGCACAAGATAAGTTACCGCAGGGGGAAACGGCCGTTTTCTCTGAACGTGACAGCATTTTAATTACCTATGGGGATCAGGTACAGGAACCAGGCAAACCGCCACTGCAATCATTGGCAGAATTTTGTGAGGAATGGGTAAACGGCCGTATCAGCACCATTCACATCCTGCCTTTTTATCCCTATTCATCTGATGATGGTTTTTCTGTAATTGACTACAAAGCCGTCAATCCCGATTTTGGCAGTTGGCAAGACGTGTCTCGTTTGGGCGAGAACTTTGGCCTGATGTTTGATGCTGTCATCAATCACATATCTGCCCAAAGCAACTGGTTTCAACAATTTTTAGCAGGCAATCCAACCTATCAAAATTACTTTACCGTCGTCGAACCAAATACCGATTTATCGACAGTGTTTCGGCCTCGTGCCTTGCCCCTGCTAACGTCAGTCGAAACCACCTCTGGCACCAAACACGTCTGGACAACCTTTAGCCCCGATCAAATCGATCTCAACTACGACAACCCCGACGTGCTGCTTGCCATCACCGATACCCTGTTATTTTATGTAACACATGGCGCACGCTACATTCGGCTCGACGCGATTGGCTTTATGTGGAAAGAGATTGGCACAAGCTGCCTGCACCTGCCCAAAGCCCATCGTGCTATTCAGCTCATGCGCTGCGTATTAAATCAAGTGGCGCCACACGTGGCCCTCATCACCGAAACCAACGTACCCCACGAGGATAACATCTCCTACTTCGGAGATGGCACCAACGAAGCTCAGATGGTGTACAACTTCTCACTACCGCCCCTCACCCTCCATACCTTTCATACTGGCAATGCCGCAGCACTAACAAAATGGGCAGCCAGTTTAGCGCTGCCTTCTGATCAAGTCACCTTTTTCAACTTCCTCGCCTCACATGATGGCATTGGCGTCATGCCTGCACGCGGGATTTTGCCGGAAGAAGCAATAGACAAGATGGCCAAACGTGTTGAAGCGCTCGGCGGGTTTGTTTCATACAAAAACAACTCTGATGGCTCACAAAGCGCCTATGAATTAAATATCAACTACCTGGAAGCACTGGGCGATCCAAATAAAAACGAGCCGTTAGAATTGATTGCCAAACGCTTTTTGGCATCGCAAGCTATTATGCTCGCAGTACAAGGCGTTCCAGGGATTTACTTCCACAGCTTGTTTGGTTCACGCAATTGGCACGAAGGTGTCAAACAAACTGGCAGAAATCGCACGATAAACCGTGAAAAATTGAATCGTGAAATGCTGCAAACTGAGCTAACTGATACGAACGCTTTGCGGCATCATGTCTTAAATGGCTATGTGAAGCTGCTGCAACACCGGCGAAATGAATCAGCTTTTCATCCAACGAGCAAGCAAGCAGTTATCGATGTTCATCCCGCTGTTTTTGCTTTGTGGCGCGGTGACGAAAATCAACTGCTCTGCCTGCACAATGTTTCAAATGATGTGCAGCAGGTGACGATTCCATTATCAGAACAAATCACACAGTTGCGTGATTTGATAGGGGGGGAGGTGTTTTTGGTGGAAAACGGCCGTTTTCTCACCCTCACCCTCACACCCTATCAAGTGTTGTGGCTGTCGACAAACTCGTAACCGCGATTTCCTATTCGCAAAATTTTGGAATTTCCCCGGAAACTTTCATAAACGGCGATCCCCATTTGAAGGTGGTTAACGGCCGATGGAAGTCAATTTCAACTAAATTCGGTCAATCTTTTGAAAACTGATATTGATTAAATTTGACGACTTATTGTATCCTTAATAAACACAAACAGACCGTGACAGGTTGTAAAAGCGGTTCAGCTCTTACCCACGAACCCTTTTCCTTCAGCAACCAATCCAACGGCCTGCAAGTGTAGCCAAAGGGCTGACACACACATTGCGTGCTCGTGTCAGCCTTTACTTTTTAGGCGTGTGCTTTGTGTTCAGGCACATCTTGCTCGTCATTTTCGTCAACCTCATCGCCCCAACTGTGCCACATCCAGGGTGGCATAAAACCTGGACCAAAATGGCCACGCATCCGACGACGGCGATGGCCATGCCGATGATGGCCATGACCACCATGCTTACGCTTTCCCATCATGCCAAAACCCATGCCACGCCTAAACATCCGCTCAGGACTAAAACCCATCTGGCGCAATTTTTCCTTGTCACCATTGATCTCAATCCGATACCCTTCATCTGTCTCAATTATTCGTACTTCTTGAATTACTTTTTCTGTCATTTTTTTAATTATCATCTCCTTGTGATGCTAATAGCGATTAGCTTTTAGCCGTTAGCTATCATTTGAAACGAAATGCTAACAGCTAATTGCTAACGGCTCATTTACAAAAATTCGCTCTCATTGCCATTGAGGTCTTTGGCCAAATCTTGCAAAACCGCAATCGCTTCTTCGAGCTTTGGACGCACAATTGCTTTTAACCGACTCATTTCTTGCTGACCCGTTTCTGTCAACCGGTAGATGCGTACGGTACGTTTGTATGGGTCTTCCCACTCGCCGACGATAAACCCTTGTTTTTCCAACATGGTCATCACCGGATAGATGGCTCCTGGATTTGC